>CALDSL010000455.1 GCA_937920255.1 uncultured Anaerolineaceae bacterium
ACGAAGGCCCGCACCTGGGGTATGCCATGCAGTGGTTCTTTTTTGCCCTGGTGCTCGCGGTGGGGTATCCGGTTTTTCTGCGCAAGCAGATGCAAGGCCAGCGCGGCGAGCGCGGCCGCCACATGCTGAACGGCGGCAGCGTCAAGCACAAGAATGTTTAAGAGGGAAGGTATCATGCACGCGAAGTTTATCGCTTTTTGGAAACAAATCACCCCAGCCGGGCTCTTCCGCGCCTTGCTGTTTGCCGCGCTGGTGGCCACGTTTGTCATGATGGCCAGCGGCAGCGCCGTGCGCACCAGTGACGCGGCTTCCGGTTGCCCGGATTGGCCCACCTGCTACGGCCAGTGGAGCCTTTCACAAACCGGCGACGCCCAGGTGCAGGTAGTCCACCGCGCCCTGGCGGCGCTTTCGGCCCTGCTGGTGCTGGTCGCGGCCGCGGTTGCTCGCCGCATGGGGTGCGCTCCGCGCGTGCGCCATGCCCTGAACACCGCTGCCGTTCTGATGCTGGTGCAGGTGATTGTGGGCGGCGTGGTGGTACTGGCCGGGGCGCAGCCGCTCTTCACCCGGCTGCACATGTTGCTGGCCGTGCTGGCACTGGGGGCGGTTTCGGCCGCGGCGGTGTTTGAGCTTTCCCCCGCGGGCGGCTTGCGCTGGAGCACGCGCTTTTCGCGCCTCAGCCTGGCTACCCTGGCCGCCATTTTGATCTTGATGATCAGCGGTTCGCTGGTGGTGATGGCCGGCGCCAGCGCCGGCTGCGAAGGCTGGCCGCTGTGCAGCGGCGGGCTGCCCGTCAGCGGCGCGGGTTGGCTGCAGTTCGGCCACCGTCTGCTGACCGCCGTCACCGGCGTGCTGGTGGTGGCGCAGTTCCTGCGCGCCTGGCGCGGGCAGCGCTCGCAGCCTGCCCAACTCAGCGCTGCCACGGCTGTGCTGCTGCTCACCGCCGGCCAGGTGCTGATCGGCGCGCTCAAAGTCAACCGCGGTTTCCCCGAGGATCTGGTCTGGCTGCACGCGGTCAGTTCCGCGGCCTTGTGGGCCACGCAGGTGGTGCTGGTGGTGTCGGCCGGGCTGGCCGGGCGTTCCCAGGTGGATGAAACCGCCGAAGAAGCCCAGCCGCTCATTATGCGCCAGCGCGCCCGCGATTTTTTGATGCTCAGCAAGCCGCTGATCGTGGCTTTGCTGCTGGTCACCACCTACGCCGGCATGGTGGTTGGCGGGCAGGAGATCCCCGGACTGGCGGTCACCTTCTGGACCATGCTGGGCGGTGCGCTGGCCGCGGGCGGCTCCAGCGCGCTCAACCAATATATTGACCGCGACATCGACGGCTCGATGCAGCGCACGGCGCGGCGTCCGCTGCCAGCCGGCCGGCTGCAGCCCGCCGAAGGCCTGGCCTACGGCATCGCCGCGTGCCTGGCGGCGTTCTTCCTGCTGGCCGGGTTTGTCAACCTGCTCACCGCGCTGCTGTCGCTGGCCGGGATGATTTACTACGTGCTCATTTACTCCATCTGGCTCAAGCGCCTGACGGTGCAGAACATCGTCATTGGCGGTGGGGCAGGCGCCATTCCTCCACTGGTGGGTTGGGCGGCGGTCACCGGCAGCCTGAACATCCCCTCGCTGCTGCTGTTCGCCATCATCTTCCTGTGGACGCCGCCGCATTTCTGGGCGCTGGCGCTGGTGCGCCGCAACGATTACGCCCGCGCCCAGGTTCCCATGCTGCCCGTGGTGCGCGGCGCGACCGCCACCCGCTGGCAGATCTTCATCTATTCGCTCGAACTGGTGGCGCTGACCCTGCTGATCCCGCTGTTCCGCATCACCGGCAGCGTGTACCTGATCTCGGCCGTCGTGCTGGGAGCGTATCTGGTCTACTCCGCCTGGCGCGTCGTCAAAGACGACGGCAATAAGGTGGCCTGGCGCATGTACAAATACACCAGCATGTACCTGATGCTGCTGTTCCTGGCTCTGGTGATCGACGTTCTGGTGTAGAGAATTGCTTCTACCAGGACCAAAACCGCAAAAGCGCTGCATCTTGCAGCGCTTTTGCGGTTTTCGTCCTGGTTATTTACTACTGCAAACGCACCAGCACTTTGCCTTTTTCCCAAAGCTGTTCCAGGCGGTAGTATTCGCGCTGTTCTTCGGAGAAGAGGTGGACGACAATATCGCCGAAATCCACCACCAGCCAGCCGGTTTGCGCCTGGCCTTCTTCACGGGCGTTCAACCCGTACTGTTTCTTCACTGTTTCCTGCACCGCATCCGCCAGGGCGTTGAGCATGCGGTCGCTGGTGCCGCTCACGATGACGAAGTAATCAGCAAAGGATGCGACTTCGTGAATGTCCAGCAGGACGATGTCTTCTCCCTTTTTCTCTTCCAGGGTGTTCACAATGGCGCGAGCCGTCTCAATTGTACTCAGGTTTCACCTCTTCGCACTGCATTTCGATTAAAGTTTTCCAGATTGTAGCACAAAGTTCGCCAATGGCAACATGCAGACGTCAATTTTTGAGGTAGGTGGTGTACAGTGGCGTGTAGACGGCGCCCCCCGGCTGCAGATCGCTGCGGAAGAGACGCACCGAGTCGACCATCGCGCGCCCCAGTTCGCCCACCTTCAGGCCCACGAGAATATCCGCCACTTTGCGCACATCGTCCGGCGTGGCGTTGTGGGCCACGCGGCCGAGCGTCAGGTGCGGCGAGAATGGCCGGTCTTCCACCGCGTAGCCCAGCCGGACGGTTTCGGTTTCGATGGCGCGCTGCAGCGCTGGCAGGGTGGCCGGCGCCTCCACTCCCACCCAGATCACGCGCGGCCGGCGCACGCTGGGAAATGCCCCCAGGTTGGCAACACAGATCTCAAATGGTCGGAAGCGCGAGACCTCCACCTTTAAGAGGTTCTGCAGCAACGTCAAATTGGCCGGGGATACATCCCCCAGAAACTTGATGGTCAGGTGAATATTCTGGGCAGGCACCCAGCGCACGGCTTTGGTGTCGGGCGTTTTCACTTTTTCCAGGATTTCGGCCAGGCGGTCCTGGATCGGCTTGGGCAGATCAATGGCAATAAACGCGCGGATCACGGTCATGGCTGGCTGCACTTTCCGCCGGTGAAAAAAAGGCTAGGGTTGTTTGACTGTGACAATGATCGGCAGGCTCTCGCCGTCGTCGAACGCGAGATCCAGCGTGAACGTATCTCCCACCTTTAATTCACGATTAAGATTGATCAGCATGATGTGATAACTGCCAGGCTTAAATTCGAGCTGGCTATTGGCAGCAACCTCCACCCGGTCTTGTTTCTCCATCTTCATCACGCCACCTTCCATTTTGGAAAGATGGACTTCGATGGTTTCGGCCACGTCGCCGCTGGCGGAAACCAGTCCGACCGCGGCGTTTTTGCCATTGTCAATTAAGAAGAACGCGCCGCCATTATCGCCGGCCAGCGCCGGGCGCGCCCACGGATCGCGTACCACCAGCGTATCATTGCGGTCTTCTGGCGGCTGGGTAGCTTCCGGCGCATTCCCCCCGCCACACCCGGCGCCAAGAAACACGAGTAGCGCCAGCAGCAGGATTGTTAAACCCTTCTGGAATCCCTTCATATCGTTCACCCTCAATACGATCTGAACTGGATAAAGTGGTTGGGTAAACTGTCGGTGATTGTTGCGTTGTTTTCTATTCTTACCCCACAAAGTCATTGTACAGACAGCCCCAAAGTCTGTCAAGCTGACGGCCCCTGGTATTTGAGTAACAATACCCATTAGGGAAGAATTTTATTGCGCGCTGGAATACAAAAACGCCCCGGAGGGAAACCGGGGCGTCTGTTTTGCGTGATCCTGCGCTGAAATTGGGAGCCGTGTACTCAGCAGTTGATTGCGGGTTTGGGTGCTTCTACTGCAAAACTGTCATTCTGATGGACAACAACTCACCGGCGAGGATTACGATTCGCGCGGCTTGTTTTCGAGCGTGCGGGTGAGCAGTTCATCCTGCGCGACAGAAACTTTGCTCTTGCGGCGTTCTTCGGCCTGAGCCTTGCGTTCCTTGGCTTTTTCCATCGCGGCGCGCATCGCCATTTCCATGGCGGTCGGTTCGGCTTCAACCTGGCCGGAACCCTCGAGGGTTTCGATCAGTTCGGTCGAGCCATCGCCCATCTCCGAGTCGCGGCGGTTCTTGCGCTGGCGGCGGACGGGTTTCTCGCGGCGCGGGGCATTTTCGAACGCGGCCATGCGCGGAGAAGGCTCTTCCTTCACCGGCTCGGGCTGGAGCGCCTTGATGCTCAGCTTGATCTGCTTCTTCTTGCGGTTGAAGTCCAAAACCTGCGCTTCGACTTCATCGCCTTCTTTGACCACATCCGAAGGCTGGCGGACGTAACCGTGCGCCATTTCGCTGATGTGGATCAACCCTGGGCGTTCCGCGCCGATCTCAACGAAGGCGCCGAATTTCTCCAGGCGGGTAACAGTGCCTTTGACGGTCATGCCCTTCTTCAGATCGCGCCATTCCATGTCCAGCGGCTTGATCATGGTCAGCTCAACGCGGCCGTCCTTGACCTTGCGGACATAGACGTCGACCTCGGCGCCGGGTTTGAGCACATCTTCGACGCTCTTGATCGGCTCGTCTGGATTTTCACCCACGATCTGCGAGATGTGGATCAGCCCAGGCGTGCCGGTGCCGATGTCGATCAGGGCACCCGCAAGGCTGGTCTTGAGGACCGTACCCCTAAAGTGCATTTTATTTCGAATTTCAGAACTCTGTGGTGTGTCGTTAGCGACAACGCTGTTGTCCATAGCGTCTTTCTCCCAATTTCAGTTTTTCAGCGACAGGGGATTATACCTTGCGCCTTCCAAACTGTCAATTTAAACTGAAAAGTTTCCGTGGTATTTTGAGAAATCAGGCCTTCGATATATTTCGTCGAGTTATCGGGAGCATATAATGTTCAGACCTATCCATCCATTTTACCTTCAATTTGATTAAATGGGGGATAACTCGGCCGGAAGGCTGTCAAAAGGCGGCGTTCCCTGTGCCTCTCGAAGGGAACGCCGCCTGTGGATGTTCGATTGAAAAAACGGTTTACTGCCCGGTTTGCAGGATCTCGATGGCTTTATCCAATTGCGGGTCGCGCTCGGCGGTGATATCCTCTTCGGTGCGCTCGACCACCACATCCGGTTCCAGGCCCACGCCGTGGATCTGGCGTTCTTTGGGCGTCAGCCAGCGCGCCACCGTCACGCGCAGCCCGCCGCCGTTGTTATCCAGTTCGATCCAGTTCTGCACCGAGCCTTTTCCGTAGGTCTTGACGCCCACCAGCAGCCCGCGCCCAAAATCCTGGATCGCGCCGGCGGTGATTTCGGAGGCCGATGCGGTTCCCTCGTTCACCAGCACCACCAGCGGCACTTCGGTCGCCAGGCCGCCGCGCAGGGCTTCAAATGTACGCCGCGTGCCGTCGCCGTACTCTTCATACATCACCACGCCGCGCGGAATAAACTGCGAAACGACCTCGATCGCGGTGGTCAGATAACCGCCGCCGTTATTGCGCAGGTCGAGGATCACGCCTTTAGGGTCCTGCCGCATGATATCGCGCAGCTCGCGCTCCAGCTCGCTGGACGACTGGTCGCCGTAGGTGAACAACTGCACGTGGAAGATGCCTTCCGCCACTTCGGCGCTTTCCACCGAAGGCACGTTAATCTTGGCGCGCTGGATGGTGACGTCGAACGGTTCCACCTCTTCGCGCTGGATCGTCAGCGTGACCGAAGTTCCGGCCGGGCCGAGGATGCGCTGCAGCACAAGGTTGCCGTCGATGCCGGTCACATCTTCGCCGTCCACGCCGATGACTTTATCGCCGGTCTTCAACCCGGCTTTTTCGGCTGGGGAGTCGCGCATCGGGTTGATGATGGTGACGTAATCGGCGGTGGTATCCACCCATGCGCCGATGCCTTCGTACTCACCCTGCAGCGAGCGGCTCTGCTGTTCGTACTGCTCGGGGTTCATGTAGCTGGTGTGCTGGTCGCCCAAGGCTTCGAGCATGCCGCTGATCGCGCCGCGCATCAGTTCCAGGTCATTCACCGGCTGGTCAACGTACTGCTCGTGCACGATTTCCCATGCCTGCCAGAACGGGCCAAACAGGCTGTCCAGGTCGGCCGGGGCCGGCGCGCTGTTCGAGTCGCCGGTCCGCGGTTCGGCGCCGGGTATGAGTGTTTCAGTATTGGCAGGCTGCCCGGCCGCGGTTTGGACCTCTCCTTCAGGGGCCAGGAACGCGGGCGTGGGGATCATCCATCCCACCAGCAGGCCGGCTGCAAAAACGCCGCACAACAGGAGTACGGCAAGTATCCCGCCGGCAGCGTAACGGATCGAATTGGATGACATAGGAACTCCTCTTTTTCTTACACGGGTTCGAAGGCGTCGTCGGGAAAGGGTATCACATGCACGGAAAACCTGCAAGATTTCGTATTAGCTTGGCAATTCGCGAATGCCAGGTTTAAACCAACTGGGGCTGCAGCGCAGCCCCGGGCCTTAACTCCCTGGTTTTTCGGGCGGGTCGGCCTCTTCATGTTCGCGCGCTTGCTGTTCGCGCAGCGCCGCCACCTTGCGTGATAGCTCCTCGGTAATTTCTCTGTCCCGCATGCGGAACACCCCACCGCGCGTGAATTTCGGTCCCTGCCGGCTGGTCTTGTTGCGGTCGCGAAAGGCGAATATCAGGCTGAGGTTGATGGCGATGATAAACCCGATGAAGACCCAGATCACCGTTCTGGCGGCCGGCTCAATGTCACTCATCGCGCCCATCTCCGTTGCCGGTGAATGCTGGCAGCACGTTGAGCAGATCCAGCAGATGCGGGATGGTTGCGTTGCAGCCGCCCGTGGGTGCGGCCTGGCCGCCCACGCACACCGTGGCAAACCCCAGGCTTTGGGCGGTGGCCAGGTTGCGCGGCGAGTCGTCCAGCATCAGGCAGGTGCGCGGGTCCGGGTTGCCGGCGCGCTGCAGCGCGATTTGATACGCCTCCGGCTGGGGTTTGCAGTACGGGGCGATGTCGACGATGTCGATGATATCTTCAAAAATGCCCTGCAAACCCAGAATATCCAGCACCCGGTTGGCGTGGTTGCGGTCGGCGTTGGTGAAGATCAGCTTGCGCAGTGGGATCTGCTCCAGCACGCCGCGCAGCCGCGGCTCGCGGGTGATGTAGTTCGCCAGCGGAACGTCGTGCACGTAAGCCAGGTATTCGTGCATATCCACGTTGCGCGTGATCTGCAGCCCGCGCAGCGTGGTGCCGTACTGGTTATAAAAGCTCTGGCGCACTTCTTGAATTTCATCTCGCGGAATATGCATCCGGTCGAGCAGGTATTGCTCGATGCGCACGCGGATCTCATCCCACAGTCCGCTGGCGGGTGGGTACAGGGTGTCGTCCAGGTCGAAGAACAGGGTTGTTATCTTCATGATTGGCTCTTAAGGTTATTGTATCGCATCTTCGCCGCGCCGGATGGTGTAGACGGAAAAAGCCGATCGCACCTTTCGGCGGGCCACGCAAAATGATCCAACCAGCAGACGCGCCTGTAGGGGTGAAGCATTCGGTCGAGCTAATGCGTGTCAAGGATTGAGTGTCTCCGAATGCTTCACCCGGATACAATCGAATAGACCCACGCCGCAGCCGGAAGAGGCTGGGTGAAGCATCCGGATGGATGGGTGGTCCTGTTCTGCGGGATTCGGACCGGATGCTTCACCCCTACACAAGATGTTGTTGAAATGATCCAATAAGACGTTCCATGCCATATGTGCATTGAATGTGACCCTGCCGTGTAAGATTGTGAAGGAAGGCATACTTAACGGCGGATGTTCCCCGGTATAATTACCGTGTGGGACAGAGAGCATGCTGATACAAATACTTCCAGATGAAGTCGCCTCGCAGATTGCTGCTGGTGAGGTCGTCGAGCGCCCTGCTTCGGTGGTCAAAGAACTGCTGGAGAACGCGCTCGATGCCGAAGCCAGCCAGGTGACAGTGCGCGTAGAGGGGGCGGGGCGCAAGCTGATCGAAGTCTCCGACAACGGCCACGGCATTGGAGCAGATCAGGTAGCGCTGGCGCTGGCGCGCCATGCCACCAGCAAGCTGCGCAGCGCGGAAGACCTGTTCCACATTCAGACCCTGGGTTTCCGCGGCGAGGCGCTGGCCTCCATCGGCTCGGTCTCGCGGCTGACGCTCATCTCCCGCGCGCGCGACGAAGCGGTCGGCGCGCGGCTGCTGGTGGAGGGCGGGCATATCGGCAGCCTGGAGCCGCTGGGCGCGCCGGCCGGCACGGTAGTGCGCGTGGAAGACCTGTTTTACAACGTCCCGGCGCGGCTCAAGTTCCTCAAGCAGGATAGCACCGAGCGCCAGCAGATCGACGCGCTGGTTACCCGCTATGCGCTGGCCTACCCCCACGTGCGCACAGCCCTGTTTCAAGATAATCGCGCGGTGCTGCAGACCAGCGGCAACGGCGACCGGCGCGAGGTGCTGGCTCAGCTCTATGGCGTAGAGATCGCCCGACAGATGCTCGAGGTGGTATTTGAGGAAGAGGGCTTGCGGGTGGAAGGTTTCACCAGCCCGGTGACGTTGACGCGCTCCAACCGGCGCGAAATTACCTACTTCGTCAACGGGCGCTGGGTGCAGGATGTGGCTCTCACCACCGCGCTGCTGCAAGCTTACCACACGCTGCTCATGGTGGGCCGCTTCCCGCTGGCGGTGCTATTCGTCAGCCTGCCGCCGGATATGATCGACGTCAACGTGCACCCGGCCAAAGCCGAGGTGCGTTTCCGCCAGCCAGACCGGGTGTTCAGTGGCGTCCAGCGCGCCGTCCGCCGCGCGCTGCTGGCTTATTCCAGCGTCCCGTCCATCTCACCCCAGGCCTGGCAGCCCGCCATCCAGCCCAAAATCGGCCTGGACTGGTCCCTGGCCGCCGCGCCAGAGGAAGTTGTGCCGCCCGCGCCGTCAGATGGCGGCGTAGACCTGGCTGCAACCGGTGAGATGCAGCCCGCGCCTTCGGCCGTGCCGCTGCCTTCCGGGGCGCTGCCGCTGCTGCGGCTGGTGGGCCAGGTGGGGGCGACCTATCTGGTGGCCGAAGGCCCCGATGGCCTGTATTTGATTGACCAGCACGCCGCGCACGAGCGCGTGCTGTTTGAACGCTTCCGGCAAATGCAGCCGGGGAGCATCCCATCACAGGCATTGTTGGAACCGCTGACGGTTACCCTGCCGCCCAACAGCGCCAACCGCCTGCAGGAAGAGTTGCCCGCGCTGGGGCGTCTCGGGTTTGAAGTTGAGCCGTTTGGCCCATCCACCTTTCGCGTGCGCGCCATTCCCGCCATGCTGATTGGCATGGACCCCGCGGCGGCGCTGCGCGTGGTGGTGGAAGATTTTGAGGAGGATGAAACACCGCTGCAAGCGGAGCTTGAAGCGCGCCTGGTGGCGCGCATCTGCAAGCGCGCCGCCGTCAAGGGCGGGCAAACCCTCTCGCAGGAAGAGCAGCAGGCCTTGCTGCGTGACCTGGAGAGCTGCGTTTCACCGCGCACGTGCCCGCACGGGCGTCCGACCATGATCCACCTCTCGGTGGACCTGCTGGAACGCCAGTTTGGGCGACGGGGTGCGCGGTAGGAAAGCCTCTGCCCAGGGGCATACCGCATTTATCGAATTCATCATTGGGAGGAGAAGAACATGCAAATCGTTACCGATCGTGGCGCGGATCTGGCGCCGGAACAGATGCAAGGGCTAAACTTTACCTACGCCCCGTTAATGATCCAGTTGGATGGAAAGACCTACAGCAGTGGTGTTGACCTGGAGCCGAACGAGTTTTATCGTATGCTGGGTGAGACCGAAAGCTTCCCGACCACCTCACAGCCGTCGGCGGGTGAATTTGCCGAGCTGTACCGCGGACTGGCCAGGAAAGACCCGGATATTTTCTCCATCCATATCTCTTCCGGCCTGAGCGGCACGCTCAATTCGGCCAAGGCCGGCGCCGAAATGGTACCCGAAGCCAACGTGACCTTTTTTGACTCGATGACCCTCTCGGTTCCGGAAGGCTGGATGGTGCAGGCTGCGGTGCGCATGATTGGGGCCGGCTGGCAGCTGGATAAGGTGACCGCCAAGCTGGAGATGCTGCGGCGCGAAGTAAACGGTATCTTCACCCTCAACACGCTCAAATACCTGATCCACGGTGGGCGCATCAGCCATATTAAAGGCCTGATGGCGTCGCTGCTCAATATCAAGCCGATTATCGGCGTGGAAAAAGAGCGCGGCATGTACGCCACCTTTGGCCAGGAAATCACGTTCAAGCGCGCGATTGGCAAGATGGCCGAGACGCTCGAGCAATGGTATCCGCTGGGCACCCGGCTGCGCGTGCAACTGCTGCACGGTAATAATCTCGAATCGGTGGAGCTGCTGCGCGAGAAGATGCTGCACCTGTACGACTGCGTGATGGAGCCGGTGACGGCCATCGCTCCGGTGCTGGGCGCGCACACTGGCCCCGGGTTGGTGGGCATGTCTGTCGCCCCGGCCGCCGCGTTTGACGATATTCCGTAAGACGGGCAAAAGCCGGTTGCGCCTTGCAGCGAGTCACGTAAAACGATAAACAAGTACCCCCCCGTAAGGATATCGGGACGATGTGAGCCTGTCGAGGGGCACAGCCCTGTGGGGGGATGATTGCAACTCTCCCTCCAAATGCGTTTTTCAGCATTTGGGGGGAGCGGGAGGGGGGTCTTCTACCCCAATACTTCCCTTGCGATGGCCGGGATGACCTCGGCGATATCGCCGTCCAATAATACGCTGGCGTTTTCATCCAAAAACGTGCTGGAGCGGGTGTTGATGATCAACGCTGCGCCGTTGGAAACGGCGTAGGCCGGGAGCATATTGGCCGGGCTGACTTCGAGCGACGAGCCGATGACCAGCATCGCATCCGCTTGGTATGCTTCCATTTCCGCCTGACGCCAGATATCTTCCGGCAGCATTTCCTCAAACAAGACGAACCCGGGCTTCAGGTTGGCGCCGTCCTGCGGGCAGCGCGGAAAGCCGCCATCCGCCAGGAACGCGTCCCAGTAATCCTCGCTGGGGTACGACCGGCCGCAGCGCGGGCACAGCAACTCATCCATCGAGCCGTGGACTTCCAGCACCCGTTTCGAGCCGGCGCGCTGGTGCAGCGCGTCAATGTTCTGGGTGATGACCGCTTTTACCACCCCGGCCGCTTCCAGCTCCGCCAGGGCGATGTGCGCCGCGTTGGGCGCAGCCGCGCGCATGCTGCCCGCCAGCGGCCGCAGCCAGTCATAAAACCGCTGCGGATGGTGGCGGAACGCGCTGAGCGAAGCCACCTGCATCGGATCAAAGCGCGTCCACAGGCCGCTGCCCTGCGATCGAAAATCGGGGATGCCGCTGGGCACCGACATGCCCGCGCCGGTGAATACCACCGCGTGGCGCGCGTCGCGAAGGATCGCCGCGGCGCGCTGGATCAAGCTCTGTTCTTCCGTCATGGCTCTATTGTAACGCAGATGGAATGGCCGGCCTGGCTACTTGTTCACGCGCTCGACGATCGCCTGCGCCAGTGACCCGATTTGCAGCGCCAGCGAGCTTTCCGGCTGGTAAGTAACAATCGGCACGCACTGCAGGTTGGCGTTGTAGACGATCTCCGGCGCGGCCGGGAAGCGTAGCGGGATGGGCTGCCCGGTGATCTCCTGCTGCTGGCTGATGCTCAGTTCTACGTCGCTGCGGGCGCGTTTGTAGGAAACCAGGGTCAGCGGCTTGTTGCGGCCAAACCCATATTCTTTCAGCGTTTCGAGCAGCATGCGCGTGCGCTGCACCGTAGGCGGGAAGGCGTCCACCGGGACAATCAATTCCTGGCACTGCTCCAGCACCTTTTCCATGTCGGTGAAGGCCATCGCCCCCAGGTCGAGCAGGATGTAAGAGCCCAGCAGGCGCACTTCCTGCACAATCGCTTCCAACTGCCCGGCGGGGTAGAACGGATCGCTATCGCTCAGCTTGTTGGACGCCAGTAGCATCTGCACGCCGTAGCTGGTGTTGATCAGTTCTTTTTCCACCGCGCCCAGGTTGATCTGCGCCGGCTTCATGCGCAGCAGGTTCCCCAGGCCGGCGTTGTTGGCGTAACCCAGCTCCACGCCCCAGGTGCCCATGCCCGGGCGGGTTTCCACCGCGATCACCTTGGCCTTGGTCTTGCTCTTGATGCTGACCGCCACGTTGATCACCAGCGTGGACAGCCCCATGCCGCCCCTGGCCCCGAGAAAACCAATCGTGTAGCCGTGCGCGGCGTTGCTGCTTTCCTTGACCCGCCGGCGGGAGAGCATGGTCTTGATCATCGCCACCAGTTCCTGCGGGTGCACCGGCTTGGTGATGTAATCGTCCACGCCGGCTTCAAACCCGGCCACCCGGTCTTCCACCATCGTGCGCGCGGTGAACATCATGATCGGCGTGGAGGCGATCTCTGGCATCTTGCGCAGCAGCCGCGTGACCTCATACCCATCCATATCGGGCATCATTAAATCCAGCAGGATGATATCCGGCAGCTCGCTGCTGGCCATCTGCACCGCTTTTTGGCCGGATTCCGCGGCCACAATATGAAAACCCTGGCGTTTGAGCATCAGGCTCACAAGGCGCAGGGTTTCGGGATCGTCATCGACAACGAGTATTTTTTCTGGCATGGGCTACCTGGCAGGATGATGAAAATAAGGCAGTGTTGTGTCTTTAGCAGTCTAGCATAAAGGGAAAAGGGGAACAAGATATACCCCCTTACAATAACCTTGCTATAATTCGAATATGGACATTGAAGCGCTGCGCAGCATATGTATCGAGGAATGTGGCCTGGCCGCGGAGCGGCCGGTCGTCGTCGGAGTCTCTGGTGGGGCAGACAGCCTGTGCCTGATGTACGCGCTGGCCGAACTGGGTTACCCGCTGGTGGTGGCGCATTTCGATCACCGCCTGCGCGAACAGTCGGGCGAGGATGCCGGCCTGGTGCAGACGCTTGCCGGGCAACTGGGTGTGCCATTTGTGCTCGGCAGCGCTGATGTGGGCGCCATGGCGCGCGCCAAACACCTCTCGCTGGAAGAGGCGGCGCGCAAGGCGCGCTATACCTTCCTGTTCGAACAGGCGCGCCAGGTGGGCGCGCAGGCTGTGGCCGTGGGGCACACCGCCGACGATCAGGTCGAAACGATCATCATGCACCTGCTGCGTGGGGCGGGCATTTCCGGGCTGAAGGGGATGACCCTCCGCGGGCTGCTGCCCGAATGGGACGAATCGATCCCGCTGGTGCGCCCGCTGCTCAACGTGCGCCACGAGGATGCCCTGGCCTGCTGTGAAGAGCGTGGCGTGGTTCCGGCGGAAGATGCCAGCAATCAGGACAAATCCTTCTTCCGCAACCGCCTGCGCCACGAACTGCTGCCGCTGTTGGAACGCTACAATCCCCAGGTACGTGATAGCCTGCTGCGCATGGCGCGCGGCATGGCCGGCGACCATGAAGTGCTGGAAAGCGCCACCGAAGAGGCCTGGAAACAGTTGCAGGCGCAGGCCGGCGCCGGTTATGTCAGCCTGGACCTGGCCGCGTTCCGCAGCCTGTTGCGTGGACTGCAGCGCAGGGTGCTGCGCAAAGCAGTGGCGCAACTGCGCCCGGATTTGCGCGATGTCGATTTCGTGTCGATTGAGCGTGGCGTCAGTTTTCTGAATATTCCCAGCCGCACGCGCGAGATGGACTTGCTGCAAAACATCCACCTGCTGGTGGACGATAAACGCGCCGTTCTGGCCGAGATCGATGCCCAAATTGTGGATGAAAACGCCCCGCGCATGGGCGACGATCAGGAACTGCTGCTGAACGTTCCCGGCAGTGTGTCGCTGGACGGCTGGTGTATTTCGGCCGAATACATCGACCTGGAACAGGTCGAGAGCCTGCCCGACCTGGGCGAAGATCTTTCGCAGGCGTGGATCGACGCCGGCGAGCTGGCGCTGCCGCTGCGCGTGCGCACCCGCCGCCCGGGTGACCGCTTCCAGCCCCTGGGTCTGGACGGGCACTCGCTCAAACTGGCCGATTTCTTCGTCAACCAGCGCGTGCCGCGCTGGCAGCGCAACAACTGGCCGCTGGTCTTCTCCGGCGCGGTGCTGGCCTGGGTGCCCATGTTCCGCCCGGCGCATCCCTACCGGCTCACCGGCAGCACCCGCCGCGCGGTGCACCTCGTGCTCACCCGCGAAGAGAACCCGCAGCAGTAAGGTGCGCCTGGGCGCACCCTACTGCTGCGTTTCCGGTGTGTTATCACCCGAAAGCTGGCGCAGTTTCAGATTGACCTCACGCCATTGGATCTTGGAAATGCCCAGCTTCTGGCGGATCTTGTCGTGCTCCACGCCCGCCTGCCAGTCGTTGAGCGCGCAGGTCCAGCGGCACATGTCAAATGACAGGTGCTTGGCCAGCCCGGCCTCCTGGCCGATATCCTCCAGCAGGTATTCCAGCCGGCGCGGCGACCAGGGGAAGATCGTATCCCGTGGGCTGTACTGCGCCATGTACTCCTGGTAGGCTTCCACCCACTCCGGCGTCAGTTCGATCTTGCGTTCCTTGTAGCGGTTGCGCGGGGTGGCATAGCGCACAAACAGGATCGGCCCGTTGGGCGACTCCAGGTCGATATGGTTGGGGCTGAGCGCCAGGCACTCGCCTTTCTTTAAACCGGTGGTGAGCAGCAGCACCAGTAGGGCGAACGGGCGCGCATCGGCCTTTTTGGCGCTGCGGTAGACGTTGGCCACGTCGCGTACCTTCAATTCTTCTTCTTCCGTCAGCACGGTGGGCAGGGGGCTCATCACTGACTGCTGCAGGACCTTCTCGGCCGGGTCGAGCACCAGGGTGCCGTTTTGGTGTAGCCAGCGGAAAAACGCTTTGATCGACGTAATGCGCCGGGCCAGGCTCTTGGGGCTGCACGGCACGCCACGGCCGCTCTGCAGCCAGGTGAGGAAGTGGTTGAGATCGTTGGTGGTCACCGCGCCCACGCTACGGTCGGCGGGTAAAAACGAAGCCAGGAGTTGCATATCACCCATAAACGCCTTGATCGTATACGGCGAGCGACCCTGATCATACAGGTACATTTCCCAGGCGCGCAGGGCAGGCAGCACCGGGGTGGATGCGGTGATATGAGCAATGGAAGAACTGGATTCTGCAGGCATATGCCCCTCCCAGAAGATAGGTTTGCGTATAGTCTAACCTGATGCATCCAGTTTAGCGCATTTCCCTGCGGCTGTCAAATAGGAATTGGGGAAATTACGGCGTCAACGCCTCTTGCACGATGGTCTGGATGGCGCCCAGGTTGGGGTAAAGCAGGCTGGCGCCCTCCGCGCCGATAAACGGCGTGGCTTCCTTGATGGTGATGGCGTAGCGGCGAATGTTTCCGCTGCGGGTCAGGCTGGGGACAACGCCGCCCAGCGACACGATCGTGCGCAGATCCAGGTTGGTTTCCACGCTGCCGCTGAACTGGCGGTAGATCTCCGGCGCGCGCGCCAGCGCGTC
>CALDSL010000456.1 GCA_937920255.1 uncultured Anaerolineaceae bacterium
CTGACCCTTTCCTACGAGCAAACCATCCACGCCTATCCAGGCGGCGGTGGCGCGTACATCGTAGCCCGCGACAACCTGGGCGAATTTCCGGCGCTGGTCGCTGGAACCTCGCTGCTCACCGATTACATCCTGACCGTGGCGGTGTCGATTTCCTCCGGCGTGGCGCAGATCACCTCTGCGTTTCCGGAACTGGAAAACATCAAGGTTGCCATTGCGGTCGCGCTCATCTTCCTGGTGATGCTCATCAACCTGCGCGGCGTGAAGGAATCGGGTGTCCTGTTCGCGATCCCCACCTACTTTTTCCTCGGCATGGCTTACCTGACGGTCGGTGTCGGTATCTTCCGCTTTCTCACCGGAAACCTGCCGACGGTGGTCGACCCGCCGGAAATGATCCACACCGTCGTAGAGCCGCTCTCCATCTTCATTATCCTGCGCGCCTTTGCCAGCGGAACCACCTCGCTGACCGGCGTGGAAGCAATCTCCAACGGCATTACCGCATTCAAAGAGCCTCGCAGTAAAAACGCCGGACAAACATTAATCTGGATGGCGTTTATTCTCGGATCACTCCTGCTGGGGATCACATTCCTCGCGGTTCATGCCCAGGCGCTGCCGTCGGAATCAGAAACCGTGATTTCGCAACTCGCGCGCACGATCTTTAACGGCCGTGGAATTCTCTACCTGGCGTCCATGGCATCCACGACGGTCATCCTGATCATGGCCGCCAACACCGCCTTCGCCGATTTTCCCCGACTGGGCGCGCTGGCAGCCGTGGATGGTTATTTACCCCGCCAGCTCACCTTTCGTGGAAGCCGGCTGGTATATTCCACCGGCATCGTGGCCCTGTCTGTGATTGCTTCACTGCTGGTCATCCTGTTCCGCGCCAGCGTGACCAACCTGATCCCCCTGTACGCCATCGGTGTTTTCCTTTCGTTCACGCTCTCGCAACTCGGAATGGCGCGGCGCTGGCGAAAAAGCGGACAACTGCCGCCCGGCGGGACGATCCAGGAACGCGGCTCCACCTTGAACCACGACGACAAATGGCGTTCTAAGATGATTGTCAACAGCATTGGATCATTCACCACGTTGATCGTGATGTTCATTTTCGCCATTTTCAAATTCCATGAAGGCGCGTGGGTGGTGATCATATTGATCCCGTCCCTGGTGGGTATATTCTTCATGATCCATTACCACTATAAAAACCTCGCCCGTCGGCTTTCGCTCGAGAACCATGCGGAAAAACCGCGCATCCGCCACAACCGGGTCATTATGCCCATTGCCGGTGTTCACCGCGGCACTTTGGCTGCGCTACATTACGCCCGGTCGCTGTCAGACGATGTCACTGCCGTGCATATTTCCATCGACCCCGAGGAGACGGCCAAGATTAAGAGCAAGTGGGATATATGGGGCGAAGGCACGCGGTTGGTGTGCTTGAATTCACCCTACCGGGTTTTCCTGCAACCGTTGATCGAGTATATCGATCAGATCGACGCCAGCAGGCAGCCGGGTGAAATGTTGACCATCGTCGTTCCCCAGTTTATTCCCAAATTGTGGATCACAAAATTACTGCACAAGCGAACCTCCGAATCGCTGCGCAAAGTTCTGCTTAACCGCGAGAATACCGTGATCACTGAGGTGCCCTACCAGGTGGAATAAGACCTGATAACATCACTTGAACAGAAAACCCGACCCCGCCAGATGACCGGCGGGGTCGGTTGCATTCATTTTTGCGTTGAGCAGGACTAGCGATTGTGCAGTCCGGCTTCCACGATGGCCTTATCGACCTCGGATGCAAACTGCCCAAAGTTGCGCTCAAACCGGGCGATCAGGTCATACGCCTTGGCGCGGTAGGCTCCCTTATCCACCCAGGTGTTCTCCGGACGCAGCAAATGATCCGGTACGTCTGGGATGTGGCAGGGGATGCCCAGACCAAAATATTCATCGCGGCAGAGCTGGCTCTCATCAATCTGGTTGGTTAGCACGGCGCGGACCATGGCGCGGGTGTAGGGTAGCTTGATACGCTCGCCCACGCCGTAGGGCCCACCGGTCCAGCCGGTGTTGATCAACCATACCTTGGCCTTGTGCCGGGCGATCTTCTTGCCCAGCAGATCAGCGTATTTGTGCGGGTGCAAGGGCAGGAACGGCGCGCCAAAACAGGTCGAGAAGGTAGCCTGCGGTTCGGCGCCCAGGCCCTTCTCCGTCCCGGCGATCTTGGAGGTGTAACCAGAAAGGAAGTAGTACATCGCCTGGTCGGAGCTTAATCGCGCGATGGGCGGCAGAACCCCGAACGCATCCGCGGTGAGGAAGAAGATATTCTCGGGGTGGCCGGCGTAGCCTTCCTCCACGTGGTTGGGAACATAGTCAATCGGATAGGCCGCGCGGGTATTTTCGGTAAATTTTTCGCTGTCAAAATCCACCAGGCGCGTTTGCAGGTTCAGGTCGACGTTCTCCAGCACGGTGCCAAAGCGGCGTGTGGCTTCCCAGATCAACGGCTCCAGGTTGGGACGCAGGCGAATGGTCTTGGCGTAGCAGCCGCCCTCAAAGTTGAACACGCCGTCATCCGCCCAACCGTGCTCGTCATCGCCGATCAACTGGCGCTCCGGGTCAGAGGACAGGGTCGTCTTGCCGGTGCCGGACAGGCCAAAGAACAGAGCCACATCGCCGCGCGTGCCAACATTGGCCGAGCAGTGCATCGAGAGCACGCCCTGGCGCGGGTTGACGTAGTTCAACACGGTGAAAATGGATTTCTTCACCTCGCCCGCGTAGCTGGTGCCACCGATGAGCACCATGCGCTTGGAGAAATTGACGATGATAAACGTGCTCGAATTGGTGCCGTCTTCTGTGGGGGATGCCAGGAAATCCGGGCAGTGCAGCACTGTGTATTCCGGGATGTGCTTTTGCTTTTTCTCTATCGGCGGCCGCAGGAACAGGTTATTGGCAAACAGGGCAGCCCAGGCTTTTTCGGTGATCACCCGGATCGGAACCTGGTAACTGGGATGCGCGCCAGCGGCCAGGTCTTGCACAAATACGTCACGTCCCTGCAGATAGGCCAGCATCTTGGCATAAATAGAATCATATTTTTCGCAGGAAAGCGGCTGGTTGACCTTACCCCACCAGATCTCTTCGGGTTTGGATGCCGGATCTTGAACGATGAATTTGTCATTCGGCGAGCGCCCGGTGTGCTGGCCGGTGCACACGACCACGGAACCCAATTTCGCCAGGTCACCTTCTCCGCGCAGGACTACCTGCTCTACCAGCTCCGGCGGAAAAAGATTCCAGTAGATTGTGCGAAGATTCCGCAGTCCGTGGTGTTCCAACCCGTATTCACCAGGTATTCCCTTGATCTGCATTTTTAGCCTCCAATAGATTGATGATCCAAATTTGGCAAACAACAAATACCCACCTGCCCTCAATGACAGGTGGGATTAACCAGCCTTTTCCAACATCCTATTTTCTTCGACATCCAGGTTATCGTGATAGGCGAACCGCTCGACCCCGGCTGGATGATATCGCGACCACCACTGCGCGTATAGCGCAGTGGGGAAACCATCTCCGGGAATGTCAAGAGCCTCAACCATGGTCTCCTGCCAACGAACAGTTTTCAATACGCTTACCGGCGCAAACCGGCGTCCAGAGTTTTGCCGTTAGCCTTTGAACGATCCAAAGGTCTGGTGAATTTCGTTCTGCCGATTCGCAAGACTACCTAAAACACCGTTCACGAACCGTGGTGTGCTGTCTGAGCCGAAAATCTTCGCCAGTTCGATCGCTTCATTGATGGCAACCTTGACCGGGGTACAGCCTTCCACCGCAAATTCCCACAGGGCGATGCGGATAATGTTGCGATCGATGATGGCCACCTGATCCAACGGCCATTCGGGCGCGTGCTGGCCAATAAAGTTATCCAGCTTGGCCACCAGAGGTAGCACCCCAAAGATTATCTGCCGCGTAAACTCGGCCAGATTCTCTTCCAAGGGTTCTTCTTCCAGGCGGTTTGACAAGACTTCACCCGGGGGGTGGCCCATAATATCGGTTTCGTATAATACCTGCAAGGCAATTCCGCGCGCCTTGGTGCGAGATTTCATAGGTTTTTAGGGTTCTACTTCTGAACTGTAATCAATGTCTTCCACATGAACGTTAACTTTACCAACTTCCATCCCCACCATCTCTGAAATTGCACGGGAGACCTGGTGTTGAATTGTATGGCACACGTCACGGACGTTGACATCGTGTTTGAGAATGACGTAAAGATCGGCGTTGACAACATCATTATCGACGTTAATCTTTACGCCCTGGTTTGGACCTTTTTTGAAGAAACGATTTACCTCGCCAGGAGCAACCGCAAGCTGGCTCACGCCCGGTACGCTCAGCGTGGTCAGACGAGCGATGGTGACGAGCACTCCCGGGGCGATCGTTGTTTTTCCAGGTGGACGTTGTTGATTGTTCATGCGCTCTCCCAAACAGCAAGTGGTAAATGCTATTATATCTTATTCCGTCAATGTCTTCTTAAGAAAGTCGAATGTTCGCTGCGCCACTAAGTCCAGTTCACGGTCGAGAATCAATACATGGCCGGACTGTTCCAGCCAATGCAGCTCTTTTTGGGTAGAACCGATCCGGTCGTAAACGGCTTGCGCGCTCTGCGGGTCGATAGTCGTGTCCAACCTGCCCTGCATGATCAGGGCCGGAGTCTGGATGCCGGGCAGCCGCGCCAGCACCTGGCGCTGCAGCTTGTACAGTTCGGCCGCCGCGTGGACCGGGTTCACGTAATAACCCTGCCAGGGCATGCTTTCGTCCACGCGTTTTTTGCGTTGGAAGCGCCAGAAGGGCGCCAGAAACCGCGCCCAGCGCGCGCCGTTGACGATCAGCGCCGGGGCGTAGAGCATGATCCCCGCAATGTCGGTGTGCATGCTGGCCAGGTAGAGCGTCAGCAGCCCGCCCATCGATTCGCCGCCGACAAAGATGGTATTGCAGCGCAGGCACAGCCCCTGATAGGCATCGTCGGCCACATCCAACCACTGCTTCCATGTTGTCCGGGAGAGTTCTTCCGGTGTCGTGCCGTGACCGGGCAGCAGTGGGCCGGCGACTGTGTAACCCTGTTCATGCAGTATCTTCCCCAGGGTGCGCACTTCCACCGTCGTGGCTGTGAGACCGTGCAGCAACAAAACGCCCACTTTGCCCGCCGGCCAATAGAACGAAGTACCATCCAGATCCGGGTGTTGCAAAATCGGGTTCATTCCCCCTCCAGGTACGTATCAGGCGGTGACTACCGGCAAAATATTGGTGGCATGCGGCAAAATGGCGACTCGAGCGTTTTCCGGCAGAAGCGAACGCGCCTCTGCATAAGCGCTTTGAAGGTCATCGGATGGAGTAAGCAGGAAACGTCTTGAGAGGGCTTCGGCCATGTCCGACACGATCATCAACCGCACGCGCTGACCAACCAGCGCAACCTGCAGGGCCTTGTGCGGGCCAACCTGGAAGCCCTGGCGATGGAATTTTTCCAATACGGCTTCATACGAATCGACGTCTTCCATGAACGCCTCGAACGAGGGACTGCCGCTGCCTTCCGCGCAGGCTGCCACCAGGATGATCGTTCCGCCGTCGCGGGTCACCATTGCTGCCGAGCTGAACGCTTTTTGGGACTGGTAAAAGTTAATGTCCTTCGGGTAACCGCCCGGCGAGGTGATCACCAAATCGTATGCGTCGGGAAGCTGCGTTTCTGTCAATCTGCGGGTATCCGGAATACCGGCTTGCAGCACCAATCCCGGATCGCCGAAATACGCCGCCAGAATTTCTTTGCGAGCATTCAGGCGAACGTTCAGCGCAAAATGCACCTGCATCAGCCTGCCAATTTCCTCGATGTCCTGGCGTAGCGGGTTTTGCTCGAAGATGCCCATGCGCGAGCGGGGATCAGCCAGCATTATGTGATTACCGTTGATCGTCACGCGGCCGGCCATGCCGATTGCCGCGGTTTTGTAACCACCGGAGAACCCGGCAAAATGGTGCGGCTCGAT
Source organism: uncultured Anaerolineaceae bacterium (assembly GCA_937920255.1). Classification (GTDB taxonomy): domain Bacteria; phylum Chloroflexota; class Anaerolineae; order Anaerolineales; family Anaerolineaceae; genus CALDSL01. The sequence goes on from CALDSL010000456.1 coordinate 6,006, forward strand.
ATTGCCCACCACGATCTTCAGGTCAGAGGCGTAGAACTCGCGGTTTACCCATACCGGCACGCCGCGGCTGGTAACGCCAAGATGCGCCAGATTCTCACCATCATCACAATTGTGCGAAACCACCGGGTAACGCTCGAGGATGTACGCCGGCAGGATGGCGAGATATTCATCGGGCGTCATTGGCGCATGAGTCCCAGTGGCGATATACAATCGCACCCTCGGCCCAAGCCCCAGCGACTCAAGCTCTTCCAACAGAGGTGGCAGCAGCAGGTGGTGTGGAACCGGGCGTGTCTTGTCGTTGATCGCGATCGCTACGCTTCGTGCCGCCCGAAAATCATCCAGACGCAGCGCGCCCATTGGTTGCGCCAGCGCGGACGCCACCGCGCCGCTATCAGTCACCTCCGACGGCTGGTCGACCGGATCGTAAACGTCAACCGTTTCCGTGCCGGAAACCACGAGTGTTTGTTTGGATTTACCGTAAGGGACGGAGAATGTTCGCATGGTTGCCTCCGGCAAAGGTTATAACGTGATTACTTTCTCAGCCTTGAACTGCGCTTCGATGATATCGGGCATGCCGCCGATGATACCAACCTGCAGTTTTTCCCGCAGGCCCAAAAAATCTAAACAGGTGCTGCAAACGATCAACCGAACGCCTCGCTGTTCCAATTTCGCCAACACGTCAAGGACGGGCGATCCTTCGACAACCAACTTGACGCCATCCGCATAAAAGCATATGGAATTGGGAAGCAACTCAGATTCGAAAATGAGGCGAAGATACTTGTTTGCCAGAGTGAGTTGGAGCTCGCGCTCCGACCTTCCCATGCCTTCGCCGTTGAAGATCAACACGGTCGGTTTGATAATCATTCACCCTCCACTCGCTCAATGTGACAATAGCCATGCCCACAGCACAAATAACCAGATCCCGCCAGCAGTTCCATTTGCTTGCGGTACATATGCCGCGCCAGATCTGCATCCCACGTGTTGCCGCCAGCGGATGGCGCCGGCCGACCGCCCTTGATCTGGATCGAATCGCCTGCGAACAACACAGACCGCTGCTCCAGGAGGAGGGAAATATGCCCGGGCGTGTGGCCCGGCGAAGCAACTACGGTAAGATCCCCAATGTGATCGCCCTCACAGAAAACACCGTCCACCAGCGTGGGTTTCGCGCGGATAAGCGGCGACAACAAACCGTAAAACAGGCGCTCGAAACCTTTGGGCGTCAGCGGGCGCGAAGACCGGCCGGCCGCCATGGCCTCAGCTTCCACCGCGCTGGCATTCACTAGTGCTCCGGTAGCGGCACGGATTTCATTCGCCGCGCCGTAGTGATCCGCGTCGGCGTGCGTGACCAGGATATACTTAAGGTCGCCGGGGGCAATTCTCAGTTGGGTTAGGGTAGCGAGCACGGCTTTGCCATTCCCCGGCAGCCCGGCGTCAATTAAAATGGCACCCGCATCGCCGATGACAATGTACTGGCGGGAAACAACGCCAGGCAACATATACACACCTTCCGTCACCTTCACTGCTTTCGCCATTCTCGCCTTCCCCTCCGTGCTGCTAGAACATGCTGTTGTTCACCAGTTTTGGACTGCTCACCAGATAGGCGCTGACCTCGTCACCCCGCAGCGTCATGCAGAACACACCCTGCACCACGCCTTCTGTTGGCGGCACTTCGGATGCCGGAAAACGGATGATTTTGCCATAGCGCGAGATGGCGAATACGTCCGCCGCGGCGTCCATGGCCGCCGCGCCGACCAGGTCTTCGGTCTTCATGGCAATCTTTCCGCTACCACCCGAAGATTTATTCGGGGCGAAACCGGACATCAGCCGCACGGTACCCTTGCCACTGGCGGTCAGGAGCACCACGCCGCTATCATCCGTCACGGATGCAACGCCCACCGCGGTGTCGCCGTCAGCCAGGCGGATTGCCTGGTCGCCCTGGGGCGTCACCAGTTTCTCGCTAAACCGGATTCCCTGCCCCATTTTGGTGGCGATGAATAAATCGGCATCGCCCGGCGTCCAGCATACAGCCGCCAGCGGTCCGGTCTCTTCGCTTTTGAACAGTTGCATTCCCGAGCGCATGTGCTCGCCAAACAGGTGATGGCGCAGGCAGCGCACGCGCCCGTATGCGCTCAGCACGGCCACGTATCCAAACGCGCGTTCGGGCAGAGCCGCCACCACAAACTCGTCCGGTTCCAGCGGCGTACGATCAAACAACAACTCGCCCTTGCTATGCACCGGCGATTCCGGAATGCGCGCTACGCTGTAACGGTACACGCGCGCCTTATTCGTGAACAACAGCAGGCTTTGGGTATCCATGGCATTGGCCACCACCATGGGGTAATCGGGATCGTTGGTGTCCAGGTCGAAAATACCCATCCCGCTACGATGCTGGCGCGGGTACAGGTGACGGTACGTTCGTTTGGCATAACCGTCCTTGCTGATCGTGATGACGCAGATGTTGGTCGGCGGCTCATCCGTCAATGGTGTTTCCGGAACTTCACTGACTTCCGGTTGCGCGCCGATTTTCAAGCGTTTTTCCAGGTGCTCGATATAAGCGCGGATTTCCGGGCTTACGCCCTCCAGATCTGGTCGTTCCAGCGGCATAGGCTATCATCCTTGGTCGTTTTCATCATTGTATCATGGAGCTATGCATCCAAAAGTCTATCTTCCGTAACGCTGACCGTAACGTTTTCCAGACACCGCCGGCATACAATACAAACAGATGAACAACCTGGAGGAAATGATGGAACTGACTTCTTTTGTACAAACGATTTACCTGAACCTGCACGAAGTGCTGACCTTGTTCGCCCTGGGCGCCGGCAGCTTTGCAATCTCAGTCTTTCTGTATCAGGTATGGCTGGAGCAGCGCCGCGGCCAGCCGGGGAAGAGCACGGATGAATTCGTTGTTTTCGACGAGTAGAACACAAATGACACCCACCTATTTATCAATCGCTCCCAGGTAAGCATGGCTGCCCGGGAGCGATTGCCATTTCCCAACCTCCGAGGTTACCCTACCTACCATCAAGGGAATCTCCTGATTGGATGCGCGTAAAGATCAACATATGATGATCCTATGTTGTTTTTCCGATTTCCCGGCCATTCTTAAAGAAAACACCTGTTGACCGGAAATCGTTCAATAAGGAGAAAACGTATGAAGGTACATACTCGCAAGATGATACTGTTGGGTGGGTTGGCGCTGATCGCACTAGCCGTCGCTGCGTTTGCCTTCTCGCCAGTGCAGGCATTTTCCCCAGGTGATGTCGGCGCCATGCAGACTACGCCGCTCCCCGGCGACCCGGTGGTGACCGGCATTCCCAACACAGGACAGGATGCTGGCACAACCGCCAACCTCAGTTGGGTGATCTGGGCAATCCTGGGTATTTCACTGTTGGCTTTATTGATTGCCCTCCTATCGCGTGGAACGACCCGCAGTGATGTATAAACGGAAATCCACAAAACGACGGAACATGTGAATATGAACCTGCGATGGGAGCGAAAAGGCTCCCATCTTTTTATCCACCCGTATCTTTCCCTACTTTTCTATGCTAGGGAAATCCCCGGGATTGCTTCTTTATTTCCCCATTGAATGGCGAGAAACGGTTTTGTATAGTGTTTTCTAGGTTCGGAGCAGGTAAGCAATGGCTTTACCGGAGATCAAACCTTGAAGGGGTTGTGATCTTTTTATTGCCACCGGCCATAACAAACCAACAAACAACTGTGGAGGTTGATTTGAAAAAGTTTTCCCTTTTATCCCTGTTCGTCGTGCTGGCCCTCGTGCTGGCTGCGTGCGGCGGTGGCGCCGCAAATGACGCCACCCCCGGCGCGGATGGCGCCCTGGCCACCGATTCTGGTCTCGGCATGGAGACCGAAGATGTTGGTGGCGGCGCCGGCTTGGAAACCGAAGAGGTTGGCGGCGTGGAAACTGATGCCGTTGCCACCGAAGATGTTTCCGGCAGCGTAGATACCACCCAGGTTGCCCCTGGCGTTGAGGGTACGGCCGTAGCCGGCACTCCTGGCGCAAATGATGGATCAACCATTCCCAACACCGGCGCTCAGGTGGGCGAATTTGCCCATCTCGACCAGTTGATGGGGATGAGCGTAATGGGCGCCAATGGCGAAAGCCTGGGCACGATTAACGATTTTGTCCTTAACGTGATCGACGGCCGGGTGGATTACCTGGTAGTTGACCGCGCGGGTGAATCGGTTCTTGTTCCCTGGTCGACTCTGGCTTTTGACCGTGACAACAGCGCTGGTTTCAACTTTAGCGGCAATGTGGACGCTTTCAACAGCGTTCCGGCGTTCTCGGCCGATGGCGTTGATTTTTTGGACCAGGATTGGGACGCTGACTTTCTTGATGCCTGGCAGAACCCAGCCAGTGATTCTGCTGCCACCAGCCAGCCTGGTGATGCCGGTGTCGCCGGTACGGCTCAGCCGACCCTGGATGCTGGCACGGGGGACATGAGCGCCACCCAGCAGTCGACCCAGGAAACTGGCGATGACGGCCTGGATGATGGCCCCGCTTTCACCAATACTGTGTACGCCGTGCTGTACAGTGAACTGGTCAACATGAACGTTGTCGAGCGCGCTGGCGCATCTGATGACCAGAACAATACTGGCGCTGGCGACCAGGGTACCGTGCAAAGCACTGGCGAAGCCAATGCCACTCCTGCGGCCACCGGTGAGGCTGGCCAGTCTGGTCAGACCGGCCAGGCCGGGCAGGGCCAGGATGATGATACCTTTGAGGAAGGCGATAGTGTTGGCCAGATCGTAGGCGCGATTGTGAACGTGACCACTGGCGACCTGCCTTACCTGGTTCTATCGTCTGACATGGTTGGCCAGGGCGGCAATGCCCAGGGCCAGGATCAGGGCAGCGCGAGCGCTACCCAGGAACCTGGCGCGTCGCAGGCCACATCCACCGTGGATAGCGCCGCCGGCGCTGGCAGCGGCTCGGAGATGGGTAGTGGCTCGAATGCTGGCTTCAGCGACTTTGAAGACGGCGTGCTGGTTCCCTTCCGCTTCTTCCGTTTCATCGATGAAGACACTGTCGCCGTGGTCTTTGCTGGCAGCGTGCTGCAGAATGCTCCGCAGTTCTCGGCTGACCAGTTCCCGGGTCCGTGGAACTTCGGGTGGGATGAGACCTTCGGCACCTTCTGGCAGCAGAATGGTAATTTCGAAGAGGGCGCCAACCCATAAAAGCCCGAGGATCGATCTTAACAAAAAATATCCTGGCCTGATCGGCCAGGATATTTTTTTGTTCAGCAATCGTTTAGCGCGAATAGAACTCGACGATCGCGGTTTCGTTGATGTCAGCGTCGATCTCATAACGTTCCGGATCGCGCACGATCCGCCCGCCACCCGGCCGGGGTTCGATCCAACCCGGTACATTGAGGGGGCTGTCCAGCATCTCTTTGATGCCTTCAATTTTCTGCGCTTTATCGGTAAGGCTGACCACCTGCCCCGGCTTCACCAGATACGAAGCGATATCCACCTTGTGGCCGTCTACCAGAACGTGGCCGTGATTGACCAGTTGGCGCGACATTAACCGCGTGCGGGCAAAACCCATGCGGTATACCACATTGTCCAACCGACGCTCGAGCAAAATCAGCAAAGCTTCACCGGTCTTGCCGCGCGAGCGCGAGGCGATGGAGAAAAAGCGCTGGAACTGTTTTTCGCGCATGCCATACATGCGCTTTACCTTCTGCTTCTCGCGCAGCTGCCGGGCGTATTCGCTCTGCTGCTGGCCTCTGGGCTTGTTGCCATGCATACCGGGTGGCTGCGTCAGCCGACGCTCCAAGGAAGCGCCCCCGGTCCCGAACAGGTCTTTGCCTTCGCGCCGCGAAAGTTTGTTTTTTGGTCCTCGAATACCTGCCATAGAAAACGATTTTCCTTCTTCAATCAATAATTCGTTTCGTTTCGAAACGTTCGTGTTTTTCTCGATAGAACTCTTGCATGGAAATCAGAATGGGAGCACCCGGCAGCCGAACAGGTATTTCCCTATTCTTTATCCAATTAGAATTCAATGCTAAGATTATACCAAATAAAGCGGGAGAGGAAAAACCTCTATGTCTGATGTTCGTACGAATTTGAATACTGCCCCAATCGCAATCATCGGCGCCGGCCCGATCGGAATTGAACTGGCGGTGACATTAAAGCGTTTGGATATTCCATATCTGCATTTTGAAGCCCGTCAGATCGGGCATACGTTCATGCAGTGGCCGCGCAACACGCCCTTTTTCAGCACCACAGAACGGATCGAAATTGCGGGTATCCCAATCCAGAAAACAACGCAGGAGCGCACCACCGGGGAGGAGTACCTGGCATACCTGCGCAGCATCGTAGAGCAGGAGGATCTCGCCGTCCGCACATACGAGCCGGTGACAGATATTCGCCCCAGCGCGGATGGGTTTCGCCTGACTACCCGGCCACCCACCGGCGAACGGAGCTACCTGGTGCAGAAAATTGTATTGGCCAACGGCGACATGGATTTTCCCAAAAAACTCAATGTCCCCGGCGAAGACCTGGCGCACGTCAGCCACTTCCTGATCGATCCGCACATGTATTTCCAGCGCCGGCTGCTGATCGTCGGCGGGAAGAACTCTGCGGTGGAGGCCGCGCTGCGCTGCTGGCGCACCGGCAGCCAGGTGGCCATCAGTTACCGCCAAGCGGCATTTGACAAGCAGGCTATCAAACACTGGCTGCTGCCCGATCTCAAAACCCAGATCGAGTTGGGCAACATCGGGTTCTTACCCGAAACGCGCCCGCTCGAGTTTCGCCTGGGCAGCACCATGTTGGAAGACTTGCGCACCGGCCAGCGGCTGGAATTTGAGAACGATTTTGTGCTGCTCCAGACCGGCTATGTGGCCGACTGCACGCTTTTTGAAAAGGCTGGCGTGCGGCTGCTCGGGCCGGAACGCAGCCCCGAATACATCCCGGACACCATGGAAACCAACGTGCCCGGAATCTATGTAGCAGGAACCTCAGCAGCCGGAACACAGAGCCAGTATCGCCTATTCATCGAGAACACGCATGACCACGTGGGCAAGATCGTCCAGGCGCTGACCGGGAAATGGCCAGAGCGTCTGGGCACGATCCCTGCCCGCCGCTACGATTTGCCGCTCAAAGATATTCAGGCAAACTGAACCGCCACGCTACTGTCCGGAGCCGGGTTCCTTCTTGCTCAGCCGGTCCACCAGCCTGGTCATTTCATCGTTGAGTTGTTCCAGGGCGCGCATCAGGTGCGGGCGAACTTCCTGCACCGTTTTCTCGCCTGCATCCACCAGGTCTTCCGCGGCACGCTTCGCGTCCTGCTGCAGCTTCTGGCCTTCCGGCGAGCTTGCAGTGTCGTTGATCGCATCGCCGACTTCGCGTACCATCGATTCCAACCCCGACTGCATCTCCTGAACCCGGCGGCGGTTTTCCTCGTCATTCCAGGCGGTGCGCACGGCCTGCGCCAGCGATGCGCCCAGAGCCTGGAACTGCCGCCCAACCTCATCCCATGCGTCCTGCTGGTCGCCTTGCGGCGGAACATTCGTCTGATCGCTCATACCATCCTCCAAAGAAATACGGCTTGTTGAGTATTGTAGCACAGCCAGTTTCGCGACTGTCTTTGGGTGTTATGCGAACAGCTTCTGAAATTCCTGGGTAGCCTGCACCAGCTCGCGGGCGATCCCCGGTTCAAAACTGGAGTGGCCTGCGTCCGGCACTATGCGCAGGTCAGCGTCCGGCATAACCTTCTTCAGATCCCACGCGCTGCGGATGGGACAGACGATGTCGTAGCGCCCCTGCGCGATGCGGGTGGGGATATGGTTGATCGCATGGGCGTGCTGTAACAGGTAATCATCTTGCGGGAAAAAGGCGTGATTGGTGAAATAGTGACACTCGATGCGTGCGAAGGATAGCGATTTCTCCTCATTCTCGTCGAAACGCCGGATACCCTCTTCATCGATAAACAAATGTGAAGTCGACGCCTCCCATATGCTCCACGCTTTGGCGGCCTCGAGCCGGACCTGCGGGTCTTCGCTCGTCAGACGGCGGTAGTAGGCTTGCACCAGCTCGCCGCGCTCCTCCTCGGGGATTGGCGCGAGATACTTGTCCCACGCATCGGGGTAAATGAACGAAGCCCCATTTTGGTAGAACCAGTCAATTTCCATCTTGCGGCACAGGAAAATTCCGCGCAGGATCAGGCCAACCACCTGGCTGGGGTGATGAATGGCGTATGCCAGCGCCAGCGTGCTGCCCCAACTACCACCGAACACCAGCCAGCGCTCGATCTCCAAATGGTTGCGCAACCGCTCAATATCCTCCACCAGATCCCAGGTGGTATTTTCACGCAATTCCGCCGAAGGCGTGCTCTGCCCTGCCCCGCGCTGATCAAAGAGAATAATGCGGTAAAAATCCGGATCGAAATAACGCCGGTAGGATGGCGAAACGCCCCCGCCCGGCCCGCCATGCAGGAAGACTACCGGCTTCCCAATGGGATTGCCGCATTGTTCGTAATACAGTTCGTGTATGGTGGATACACGCAATCGACCGGTTTCGTATGGCTCGATTTCAGGATACAACGGGCTTTCGTCTGCCATGACTCATCTTCTCCTATGCAAACAAAAAACAGGTGCACCGTATGGCGTGCACCTGTTTAGATCACATTCTTAGGTCATCACTTTTTCGTTGACATGGCACATCAGCCGCTCGTTGGGCGCCAGCGCCGTTCGCGCCTGGTCGCGCAGCAGGTTCACGCCGGCGAAGAACTCGCGCATCATCACTACCATCAAATAGCGCGAGCGGGGGTTGAGCTTCAGAAATTCCTTGTTGCGGAAATCAAACGCGCCCAGCAAGCCGAGGAACAACACTTCTTTCCACAGCCCCAGTTCAACCGGTAGGCCAAAGTCTTTGCGGAAATTGGAGCGGTTAAGCTTCAGGTCGAACAACTCCATCATAAAGCGGTAGCGCATGCGCTCCACCTTGCCAAACGTGCGCATTTTTTTCACCGGAGGCAGGCCGGCGGAAATCAGCTTGTCGTACTCGGTGAGTGAGAAGGTGTTTACCAGCAGCGTGCCGTTCAGATAGCTGAACGAGCCAGAGCCAACCCCGACGTATTCTTCATACTCGACGATGTATTCGTCGATCATGCCTTCACCTTTGCGTGAAAACGTCCAGGCGGACATGGGTACGTATGCCTTGCTCAATTCTTCGGTAATGATTTCGTAGTAGGCGGCTTCGCGGCTGTATTCCACCGCGCCGACCGAGCGGTCCATGGCTTTCTTAACCGAAGGCGCGCTCATCAGCGGGTAGAACGTGACCTGGTTGGCGCCGGAGGAAATCACGGTTTCAATGTCTTTGCGCAGGATCTCTTCCGTCTGGCTGGGGAAATTGAAGATCATATCCACATTAATCGACGGCAGCTTACCCACCGCGCCGCGGATACGCTCCAGCACTTCCGCGCCCGAACCAAATTTATCATAGCGGCTCATCTGGCGTAACAGGTCGTCGTCAAAACTCTGCACGCCCACCGAAAGCCGGTCCACGCGCCCGGCAAGTTTCCCCAACACTTCGGGAGTCAGATGGTTCGGGTTGGTTTCGCAGGAAACTTCCCGAATGCCAAATAACTGCTTGGCCAGGTCGATGGTTTCCGCCAGTTCATCCACCAGAATGGTCGGCGTCCCACCACCAATATACATCGACTCGAACTGGTAGCCCAACCGGGCGACCATGCGCATTTCTTCCCGCAGGTTGTGAAAATACTGCAGCGCCCGGTCTTCGTGGAACATAAAGCGGTTGAAAGAGCAGTACGGGCACAGGCTTTCGCAAAATGGCACGTGCGCGTATAAAACATACTTATGGCCAGGCCTTGGGCCTGGGATCTGATTCAGGTTTGCGCCTGTTAACTTCAGGTAACGGGGCGCTGTATGGCGCAGGTATTCGGTGAGAAACCCGGCGGCTATATGATGCAGCCAGCCATTCGCATGGCCGGCACGGGACAACTTTGCACCGCTTGTTTGTTGTACATTCATATTATGACCATGTTCCAATGAGGAAGAATGCTTAGACAATCATACCATATGTGAATAATGGAATTAAGCATTTCCTGCAACGATTTGTGAAATATTGTGCATATGCTTCCTGATCATACCACGATCTTTCAAAGCTTATCGGATATTTTACATGATATTTGTAATAATAATTCGGTGTTTTCCTTCCGTAAGTCCAGAGCAGGCCACATCGCTGCCTGTGAAGGTAGACGAACAAGCAATGCTATAATGAACACAAGTCGGTAATGAAAGAAGAGAGGGAGAATGCAAATACTGACAGAACAACAGGATCTTCTATTAAAGGATGAACGCAAATTCCTGAACGATCTGCGCGTAACGCTGATCCGTTTTGGCGCGACCCAGGAAGACCAGGATACGCTTGGAGATGCAATCGAGCAACTGGATGATCTGTTTCTCCTCGTAATTGTTGGAGAGTTTAACGCGGGCAAGAGCGCGTTTATCAATGCCCTGCTCGGACAGCGGCTGCTCAAGGAAGGCGTGACACCCACCACGACCCAGATTAACATCATCCGCCACGGAGAACTGCAGGACCGACAGGCGATCAATGAGCACCAGCATATGATTTCCCTTCCAGTCGAGATGCTGGAGGAAATCAGCATTGTGGATACGCCGGGCACCAACGCCATCATCCGCGAGCACGAGATGATCACCTCACAATTTGTGCCGCGCTCAGACCTGGTATTGTTCATCACTTCCGCCGACCGGCCGTTCACCGAAAGCGAGCGCCTGTTTATGGCCGCCATTCGCGATTGGGGCAAGAAAGTGGTTTTTGTGGTCAACAAGATCGACATCCTGCAAACCGCCGAAGACCGCGATCAGGTGGTGGATTTTGTGACCCAAAATGCCCGCGATCTGCTGGGCGTCAGCCCGGAGGTTTTTCCGGTCAGTTCACGCAAGGCGCTGCTGGCCAAACTGGGACAGCCCGAGTTATGGGAGGAAAGCGGGTTCGAGCCGCTCGAGACCTACATCAAGAATACGCTGGATGAAAAAAGTCGCATCCAACTAAAGTTCCTCAGCCCGCTGGGCGTGGGCAGCCACCTGGCGGAAAAATACGCCGACGTGACCCGATCGCGGTTGGAACTGCTCAAAGATGATTTTCAGATGCTGTCGGATGTCGAGAGCCAGCTCAGCCTGTACCGCGAGGATATGGGGCGGAATTTCAATTTCCGCATGGCCGATATCGAGAATATCATGCTGGAGATGGAAAATCGCGGCGACCTGTTCTTTGATGAAACCTTCCGCCTGGCGCGCATCTTTGATCTGTTGAGCAAAGACCGCATCCAGCGCGCGTTTGAGCACCAGGTGGTGGGCGATGTTCCCCAACAGATTGAGCGTAAGGTCAATGAAATGATCGACTGGCTGGTGGATGCAAATCTGCGACAGTGGCAGGCGGTCAATGAACACCTGAGCGAACGCCGCCGCGAGCACCAGGACCGCATCGTGGGCGATGCTGGCGGGGGATCGTTCCACTATGACCGCTCGCGGCTCATGGATGCCGTTGGGCGCCAGGCGATTCGCGTGGTGGAGGGCTATGACAAGACCCGCGAAGCGCAAGAGATCGCCGAAGGAGCACAAACCGCCGTGGCCGCCTCGCTGGCGATCGAAGTCGGCGCGGTGGGCCTGGGCACGCTGGTCACGGTGCTTGCCACCACCGCCAGCGCCGATATATCCGGCATCCTGGCCGCCACGGTCATCGCGGCACTGGGGTTGTTTATCATCCCGGCCAAGCGCACCCAGGCCAAAGCGCAGATGCACGAGCGCATCACCGAAATGCGCA
>CALDSL010000457.1 GCA_937920255.1 uncultured Anaerolineaceae bacterium
CATGGACTGCGACTATCGTTTTTCCGCGCTGGGCACCCTGGCCCAGGCCTACCCGCAGGAAGTCAAAAAGACCTTCGCCGCCTGGGTCGCGCAAGAGACGACCCCCCTCTAACTCCCCTCACAGGGCTGTGCCCAAAAACAAAAAAGTTTTGGGGGGAGGACCAGCGGCTTTCTCTCCCTCCAAAAGTGGTTTTCCTTTTGGGCACAGCCCTGTGGGGGAGCGGGAGGGGGTCAGGGCACGGCCCACAGACCTTCTTTGAAACTACAAACAAGGATCGAACGATGAAAACTCCCAGGTTGGAAATCTACCCGCAGCGTATCACCTCCAACGCCCGATCGGTGATTGCCCTGTGCCGCGCGCACGGCGCGCAGGTGGCGTGCGTGTCCAAAGTCACCGCCGCGCACCCGGCCGTGCTGCGTGCCCTGAAAGCCGGCGGAGCAGACTTCCTGGCCGATTCGCGCCTGGAAAACCTGGAATCCATCGCCCGCGAAAAACTCGGCCTGCCCACCCTGCTGCTGCGCCTGCCCGCGCCCACCCAGGCCGCGCAGGTCGTTCGGCTGGCGGACTGCTCGCTCAACTCCTCGCTGGAGACCGTCGCCGCGCTGTCCCACGCCGCGCGCCAGGCGGGCGTGCGCCACCAGGTGATGATGATGATCGACGTGGGCGACCTGCGCGAAGGCATCTGGCCCGACCACGCCCCGCAGGTACTGCGCGCCGCCCGCGACCTGCCCAATATTGACATCATCGGTCTCGGCTGCAACCTGGCGTGCTACGGCGGGGTCATTCCCAGCGAAGACAACATGCGCCTGCTGGTGCAGGTGCGCGACGCCTGCCGCGACGCCACCGGCCTGCCGCTGGGGGTACTTTCAGGCGGCAACACCGCCAACCTGCCCCTGCTGGCCAGCGGCAGGATGCCCAAAGAGATCAACCATTTCCGCCTGGGCGAGTCGATCCTGCTCGGGCGCAATGCGCTCGACCGCAGCGCGTGGCCCGGCACCCGCCAGGACACCTTCCGCCTGCTCGCCGAAGTCATCGAAGTCGAGCGCAAGCCCTCCATGCCCATCGGCCCGCGCGGGCAGGATGCCTTCGGCGGCGAAACCGAATTTGTGGATCGCGGCGTGCGCGCCCGCGCCATCTGCAACGTCGGCCGGCAGGACGTGGTGGTCGACGGCCTGGCGCCCGAAGACCCCGGCATCATCGTCCTGGGTGGCAGCAGCGATCACCTGGTGCTGGACGTGGAAGAAGCTCGGGCCATGCCGCGCGTCGGCGACGAACTGGCCTTCTACCCCACCTACGGCGCCCTCCTCGCCGCCTCCACCTCGCCCTATGTGGAAAAGGTGGTCATCGATAACGAAGGCTGAAACCGGTATGTAGACCTGATGATTTTTGACAAACAAATCGGTAGAAAGGGTATTCTGTAGGGGCGGACCTACGTGTCCGCCCGCTATAACGTTCACCATAACAGGCATCGATAGGCACAAAAACACGCCATGCATTTGGTAATTTATCCCTATCGGGTATATGTTCGGTTCTTGCCGCAGCGGGCGGACACGTAGGTCCACCCCTACGGATAAAAATCGCATTACCGTTTTTGATTGTGAAAAATCATTAGGGTGCGCCTGCTCGCAGAGCACCCCAACCTACAACTTACCCGCGAGAAAACCGGGGCGGAAAGGTGAAGCATCCGGTTTGGCCGCAGCCAGTTAAAACCACCCGCCCAACCGGATGCTTCGCTCAGGAATTACCGTTCAGCCGCGTTTTTACCGGTGGCGTGGAAGCGGAATCCGCACGATCTCGTACGGAGCCGTGTTCGGATCCTCCACGGTGCCAAACTTGGCGTTGGGCGCGTACAGCGAATGCCCGAACCTGGCCAGCGTGGTGGGAACGTCAAAATTCGCCTGCGTGATCCGGTCGACTATCGTGCCAGAGGAAAAATCACGCTTCATTTTGATCACCACGATCTCGTTGGCGCGGTTGCGCACCACATACAGCGTCTGCCCAACCAGCAGCAGCCCGTCGCCCATGGTCACGCTCTCGCCGCCCAGGTCAATCGCGGTCGCCGCGCCCGTCTTCGGGTCAACGCGGTAGAGCATCCCCACCGTCGAGTTGACGACAATCAGATACCGGCCGGAGTGAGGCGCTTCGATGCCGTTCGCGTTGAAGCCCTCCACCTGCTCCCAATCCCCGCTCAGTTCCAGATCCACTACGCGATCCGCTTTGGGCAGCCGGCCGCGCGGACCCAGCGGGACCACATGCAGTACCGGCTGGTTGGAATTGGTGAAGACCGCTCCCCACCAGGTGATTTTTACGTCATTGACAAAGTTGCCCGCCTCAGCCAGTTGGTAGGAAGCCACCAGCGTACCCTTGCGGGTGTCGAATACCCGCGCCAGGCCGGTCGCCCCACCGGCGACAAACAGGTACTTGCTGCGCGGGTCGTACGCCATGCCCACCGAGGCCATGCCCGGATCGCCGGGGATGAATATGTCGCCTTTGCCGGTACGCAGGTTTCCACGGTAGATCGCCCCGTCAGCCAGCGAGCCGGTATAGAAAGTCGAACCCGGCCCAACCGCGATTCCTTCCGGCCGGAACCCATCCGGCAGCGGGATCACGTCGGGAAAAACAGGCCCTCCGGCGCTGACCGGCAAGGCGACCATGAGGAGAGTCAGGAAAGACAGAATGGTAGACATCAGGATCTTACGCATCGTTTCTCCTTGTATTTCTGCTGTTGGAATCTCAAATTGTGTTGGTTATACCCGCGGGAAGGGCGCAGCAGCCGCCCATCCCGGTGGTGGTTTTATTATATATATGTTTATCGAAAAAGTATATATATCGCCTGGATAAGGCTGGGTTTATTCTCAATATTCCCGCTTGTAACCGGAACAAAATATCTATATAATATTGACTATCTTTATCCTATTTAGGGAAACCGCCAGGAGGATGCAAATGGATTCAAACCAAACCGCTCCAATCACCCTGCTCGTGGCCACCCGCAAGGGGGCTTTCTTTTTGAACGGTGATAACGGCCACGCGCCCTGGTCGGTGACCGCGGGGCCGTTTTTCCTGGGCGCGGCGGTCAACCACATGGTGCTCGACCCGCGCGACGGACGCACCCTGTTGATGGCAGCCCGCCCGGGCCACATCGGCCCCACCATTTACCGCTCCAGCGACGCCGGCCAGACCTGGACCGAGGCCAGCGCGCCCCCGGCCTTCCCCAAGCGCGAGGGCGGCGAGAGCGTGCGCCACACCTTCTGGCTCACGCCCGGGCACGCCAGCCAGCCGGGCGTGTGGTATGCCGGCACCAGCCCGCCCGCGCTGTTCCGCTCCAGCGATGGCGGCGACACCTGGGAGGGCGTGGCCGGGTTCAACGACAACCCCATGCGGCGCGAGTGGGCCGGCATCGGCGAGGAGTTTGAGATCCCAGGCGGCAACACCCTGCACTCGATCAACATCGACCCGCGCGACCCGCGCCACATGTATTTCGGCATTTCCACCGGCGGCGTGTTCGAAACCACCGACGGCGGCGAGACCTGGCAGCCGCTCAACCGTGGCATCGTCTCCTACTTCCTGCCCAACCCGGAGGCTGAGTTCGGCCACGACCCGCACTGCCTGCGCATTCACCCCGCCCAACCCGACCTGATCTTCACCCAGACCCACACCGGCATCTTCCGCATGGAGCGGCAGAACGCCTGCTGGGAGCACGTGGGCATGGCCATGCCGGCCGAGGTGGGCGATATCGGCTTCCCGATTGTGCTTCACCCACGCGACCCTAACACCGCCTGGGTCTTTCCCATGGACGGTACCGAGATCTGGCCGCGCACCAGCCCGGGCGGCACGCCGGCCGTGTACGTCACCCACGACCGCGGCGCGTCCTGGCAGCGCCAGGATGCCGGTTTCCCGCGCGAGCACGCCTACTATACCGTCAAGCGCCAGGCTATGACCAGCGACGGCGCCGACCCGCTGGGCCTGTACCTGGGCACCACCGGCGGACAGGTGTGGGCCAGCCGCGATGAAGGCCAGAGTTGGGTCAAACTCTACGAAGGCCTGCCCGAGATTCTGGCTGTGGAGGCCGTCAGGTTGCGGCAATGAGAGTCCTCATCCCCACCCAGTTGCGCTCGTACACGCGCCTGGCCGAAGTGCAGGCAGAGGGCGGCACCCTGGACGATCTGCTTTACGATCTCGACCGCCAGTTCCCCGGCATCCGCTTCCGCATGATCAACGAGCAGGACGCCATCCGCGAGCACATCCGCATTTTCGTCAACATGGACACCGCCGAGAGCCTCGATTACAGCCTTCACCCGGGCGACACGGTACGCATCATCGGCGCCCTCAGCGGGGGGTAACCGTCGGATTAGAAAAAGCGGAGGCTGCCAGGCAGCCTCCGCTTTTATTCGGAACATTCAGGTTAGTCGCAGGTCTGGAATGCCAGCAGATGGTTCTCCAGCGATGCAGCCTGCAGAGCATCGTACACCCGCAGCAGATCGGCATGAGTGGTGAATGCCTTGAGCGTGTCGTACAGCGCCCCGTCCACGGTTTCGGCTTCGACGCCCGCCTTGCAGGCATCCGCCAGCGTGGCAAACGTGGGAGCCGCGGCCAGCCCGGGGTTGGCCGGAACGCTCACGCCATACTTCTCGGCCTGGCGCACGAGCGCATTCACGTGCTGCTGTTCCGAAGCCGCGATCTGGCTGAAGGGAATCACATTCCCAAACTGCGCAATCACGCTCTGGTACAGGTTCAGCGCGCCGTACTCTTCCAGAATAGCATCCTGCAAGCCCTCAGCTTCCTGCGCGCTGAGCGGCGTGAGCGCCGCTCCTGCCTGGCCGCTCATGCCATATCCGTAGCCACGCCCACCGGGCGCGCCTGGCGCTTCCACCGCACCGCGGTAAGCCGTGCCCAGGCCGGCACCCTGTGGGTTGGCTGTGCCCTGGCCGGCGCCCTGCGGCGTGCCCGGGTTACCCGGCGCGCCGGGTCCACCCGGTCCGCGTCCGGCATCCGCCGCGGCAAAAACGATCCCGGTCTGCCCCATGAAAAAGAAGCTCGCGGCCAGGATGGTGACGGTAATACTCAAAATGACAAAGCGTTTCGCTTTCATTTTTATTCTCCTTGTGTTGTGTTGATTTGTAACCTTTCGGCTGTGCTTAAGATACTTCGCGCGTGTGAATTTCTTGAGAAGAAGGTGTGAAGAGATTGTGTGATTCCATCCAAAATGATACTTTTTCCAAGACAATGGTTACAGAGAGGTCTTGTCTAAACAAGTAATTGACGACTATGCTATAATCATTTCACACAATCAAGCAATTAGTACAAGTTTGTCACATCACAGGCAAGAAAATATAGAGCATATCAACGCGCACTGCTGACTTTTTTTTCTACAATAGAATACAGTACTCCGCTGAAAAGTCTATCGACTACCGATAAGGATTTTTGGCCCGTGATCATTCTTACGACACGCCAGAGA
Organism: uncultured Anaerolineaceae bacterium; assembly: GCA_937920255.1. Classification (GTDB taxonomy): domain Bacteria; phylum Chloroflexota; class Anaerolineae; order Anaerolineales; family Anaerolineaceae; genus CALDSL01. The sequence continues at coordinate 5,457 of CALDSL010000457.1, forward strand.
GATATCCTAAAAATCATTCTCGAGGCGAACCGGCCGGTAGGGTCGGCGGAAATGGCACGGCGCCTGCAGCTCACGCCCCGCCAGGTAAACTACAGCATGAAGGGCGTGCGCGCCTGGCTCAACCACCACAAACAAGACTTGATCATTACCCCGGGCGCCGGGTTTGCCCACTCCATGCCGGCCGAACAGGCGAGCGCCCTGCTCCACGAAATCAGCCTGCATTCCAGCTTGCAAATCATCCTGTCCGTCAGCCAGCGCCAACAACTGCTGGCTTTGTTTTTGCTCACAAGCGACTCCCCCGCCATCGTCTCGCAACTCGAGCAGATGGCGCGCGTGTCGCGCGTGACCCTGCTCAAAGATCTGGATGAAATTCAGGCCTGGTTCGCGCAGCAAAATATCGATCTGGTGCGCCGCCCCAATTACGGCATCCAGGTGCGCTGCGCCGAGCAGGACTGCCAGCGCGCCATCGCCAAAGTGCTGTGGAACGAAACCCCCTTTAGCGGCGATCCGATTACCCATATCACCCACGCCGAAGGGCTGGTGTTCAACCTGGAACGCGACGCCGCGCTGCTCCCCCTGGTCGATTACGCCCGCAAGCTGATCGACGCGATCCACCTGCGCCGCACCATCAACCTGGTGGCCAAGGCCGAAGAGCAGATCGGCGGACGCTTCACCGATGACGCTGTGCTGCACCTGGCGCTGGTGTTTCAAATCATCGCCAGCCGCCTGCAGACCGGCCACCCGCTGGAAATGCCACCCCAGGATGTGGAGTGGCTGCAAACCACCAGCCTGTGGCCGGTGGCCGAATACGTCTCCCGCCAGTTGCGGCGCGAGGCCAACCTGGCCTGGAAGCCCGCCAGCATCGCCTGGATCGCCACGGAATTACTGGCCGCGCCGCGCAGCGATATTCTGCCCGGGCAGGTGGACCTGGACGGCGCGTTCTCCATGCTGATCGACGACCTGATGGTGTATATCAGCCGGGAGTTCAACATCCCCAAGCTGCGCCACGATCATACCCTCGAAAACGGGCTGTACAACTGCATCGTCCCGGCCTGCTTCCGCCAGCGCTTTAACCTGTGGTTCCCGGCCGCCCTGAATGACATCAATTTACCCGATCATCACGATCGCGAAGTGGAAATTGCCCGCGAGATCACCCGCCGCACGCAGGAACACAGCGGCGTGGCGCTGCCGCAAAGTGAAGCCAACAATCTGGTGGTGCTGCTGCGAGCCGCCTACATCCGCAACCGCACCTACCGGTTCGACCGCATCATCGTGGTCTGCCCCAGCGGCATGGCTACCGCCCAACTGCTGGTGGCGCGTCTTAATGCGCGTTTTCCGTACCTCAGTTCGCTGCAGGTGACATCGATGCGCGATCTGACGCCGGCGCTGGTCAACAGCGCCGACCTGATCCTCACCACCGTACCGCTGCCAAAGCAGTACACCAGCTCAAAAATCATCCAGGTGCATCCGCTGCTGATGCCCGAAGACATCGAGACCATCACCCGGTTTTTGAGCTAGCTCCTTTCCATTTGGTTACCAGGCAGCCAGCCGGCGGCTGCCTTGTGATACGGGCTCCTCATCGCTGAGCGCCCGGGTTGTACCCAACCTTCCGTTTTTTTGTAAAGGAGAAATCGTATGCGCGAGAGACTGCAAAGTTTTGGTGGTTTTCTGGCGGGCATGGTGATCCCCAACATTGGCGCAATCCTGGCCTGGGGTCTGCTGACTGCCCTGTTCATTCCCACCGGCTGGCTTCCCAACGAGAAGTTTGCGACCATCGTTGGCCCGATGATCACCTACCTGCTGCCGATCTTGATCGGCTACACCGGCGGCAAGATGATCTACGGTCATCGCGGCGGCGTTGTCGGCGCCATTGCTACGATCGGCGTGATCGTAGGCGCGGGCATCCCCATGTTCCTGGGCGCCATGATCGTTGGCCCTCTGGGTGGTTGGCTGATCAAGAAGTTTGATCAGGCGTTTGAAGAAAAAATCCCGGTCGGCTTTGAAATGCTCATCAACAACTTCTCGGCGGGTATTCTGGGCCTGCTCCTCATCATGCTGGCGTACCTGGTCATCAGCCCGATTGTCGTCGCATTCTCCAACGCTGCCGGCGCCGCGGTTGACTGGCTGATCCGCATGCGCCTGCTGCCGCTGGCTGCCATCATCATCGAACCGGCCAAAGTTCTGTTCCTCAACAATGCTCTCAACCACGGCGTGCTTGGCCCGCTGGGCGTCGCCGCATCCGAATCCACTGGCCGCGCGATCCACTTCCTGCTGGAAACCAACCCCGGCCCGGGCCTGGGCATGCTGATCGCCTTCTATGTTGCCGGAAAGGGTGTCCTCAAGCAGTCTTCCCCTGGCGCGATGATCATCCACTTCCTGGGCGGCATCCATGAGATCTACTTCCCCTACATCCTCGCCCACCCGATCATGATCCTGTCGGTTATCGCCGGCGGCTTCGTGGCCGACCTGTGGTTCGTGATCATGAACGCTGGCCTGGTGGCCACCCCGTCGCCTGGCTCGATCTTCGCCTACCTGGCCGTCATCCCGCCGGGACAGCACTTCGCTGTTCTGACCGGTGTGCTGCTGGGCGCGGTGGCCTCGTTCCTGGTTGGCGCGCTCATCCTGCGCATCAACCCGGTGCGGGAAGAGGAAGAAGAAGGACAGGCTGTGGCTGGCGTTGCCGTCCCCGGTCTGACCGACTAATCCATCGCTCTTGTCTGGCAGATGCGGCGACTATCCCGTCCGCCGCATCTGCCGGGAAGCATATAATAAAGAGAAGGAGAAGGATGCGGTTATGGCAAACACAATTTCTGGTGCAGACGTAAAATCCATCATTTTTGCATGCGAAGCTGGCATGGGTTCCAGCCTGATGAGCGTCAATTCGCTGAAGAAGAAACTGAAGGCCGCCCAGGTGGCCAACGTGACCGTGGTGCACAAACCCGCGCGCGAAATCCCCGCGGATGCCCAGGTGGTGGTGGTTCACAAAGGCCTTGCCAAGGTCGCGCGCTCCAAAGCACCCAACGCGGTCGTACTGGCGTTCAACCATTTCTTGAATGATCCGGTCTTTGATAATCTCGTAAAAGCCATCGCTGACAAAACCGAAATCGTCGGCACAGATCTCTAGCGCCGGCACAACCTCAGCCGCGCGCTGAGGTCACTTGTGACGCGGCTTTCAAACAAACATCAAGCGATCCTGCACCGGCCGCTCGTGGAAGTGTGTCTGTATTTTTGCGTGTGTTCACAGGAATCACAGGTAGAGGAACCTTCTATGGCTATCTTATCCAAAGACCGTATTTTCCTGCAGGGCAGCGCGGTGGACAAAGCCGACGCCATCCGCCAGGCAGGCCAGTTATTGGTCCAAACCGGCTGCGTTTTACCCCAGTACGTCGACGGCATGCTGGCGCGCGAACAGTCCATGTCCACCAGCCTGGGCAACGGCGTGGCCATTCCCCATGGCATCTATGAAAATCGCGACCATATTCTGCAAACCGCCATCTCCGTGCTCCAGCT
>CALDSL010000458.1 GCA_937920255.1 uncultured Anaerolineaceae bacterium
TCATCACCGGGTAGAGGAAGCGGTCCAGGCTCTGGATGAACAGGTACCACGCCCCAGCCGTCACCAGCCCCTGCGAGGCGCTAAGCCCGCCGAAGTAGACCAGCATGGCCGTCGCCAGCCCACCGATCAGGTTGAGGATGGGGAATATGGTAGAGTAGACCAGCCCGCGGCGGATGTTGACCGCGTACGACTGGCGGTTGGCCTGGTCAAAATCATCGTAGATTGCGGCTTCCTGGCGGAAATTCTTGGCCACCGAAATGCCCGAGATGGTCTCTTTGATGGTGGCGTTGACGTTGGCCATGGCCTGCATCCCGGCGCGCACAAAGCGCCGCGCCAGCTTGCGGTAACTGACCGCGAACCCGAATACCAGCGGGATGATCGCAAACACGTACAGCGACAGGCGCGGCTCGATGTTGATCAGGATGATCGAGATGATGATGGCCTCGATGAACTGCGCGACCAGGTCGCTCAGCAGGGTGACCATCTTGCCGAAGTCCTGCGTGTCGGTGGTGATGCGCGAAACGATGCGCCCCGAGGAAAGCTCGTCGTAGAACGACAGGTCGTGGTGCACCGCGGCGCTGAAGGCATCTGTGCGCAGTTGCAGCATCACATCGTTGATGGCGCGCGCGCTCACGCGGCGGTTGATGGCGTTGCCCAGCCACCACAGGATGCCGGCCAGCAGCACGACCGCCGGCGCCAGGAAGTATTGCCCCAGCGGGGCGTTAGTGTTTCCGAGCTGGTCAATCCCGCGCGATACGAAGACCGGGATCGCGGCGCTGCTCAGCGAAAGCATCAGCAGCGCGATGGACAGGATGGCCAGTCGGCGGGTCTGCGTGCGAAAATAGGAGGCGCTGCGGCGCGCCAGCGTGCGGTCGGAATATTTGCGATCGTATGCCTCAGCGTTGAGGCCGGAAAGAAAGCCCATAAGCATTTACTCTCGGAAAATTCTGCGGTAGGCGGGCGAGGATTGCAGCAGGTCTTCGTGGCGGCCGGTGGCGGCGATCTTCCCCTGACGCAGCACGATGATCTGGTCGGCCCAGCGGATTTGCGACAGGCGGTGCGTGATCAGCAGGGTGGTGCGCCCGCGCGCGGCGGTAAAAATCGCGCGCTGGATGCCGTCTTCGGTGGCCGAGTCGATCGCGCTGGTGGAATCGTCCAGAATGAGGATGTTGGGGTCAGTGAGAAACGCCCGCGCCAGGGCCAGGCGCTGGCGCTGACCGCCAGAGAGGGTCACGCCGCGCTCGCCGATGATGGTTTCGTAGCCATCCTTGAAGGAGGTGATGAACTCGTGCGCCTGCGCTGAGCGCGCCGCGGCTTCGATCTCTTCGCGGGTGGCATCCGGTTTGCCAAAGGCAATATTATCGGCGATGCTGCGCGAGAACAGGAACACATCCTGCTCGATGATCGAGATTCCGCGCCGCAGCAGCTCCAGGTTCCAATCGCGCACGTCCATGCCGTCCACCCGCACGCTGCCGGTGGTCACATCGTAGGTGCGGTTGATCAGCCGGATCAGCGAGGTCTTGCCCGCGCCGGTCTGCCCGACGATGGCCACCGTCTGCCCCGGGCGGATGGTGAAGGTCAGGTTGCATAAGGCGGCTTCATCGTCGCCGTCCGGGTAGGCGAAGGTCACGTCGCGGAACTCGATCTCACCGCGCATTGGGCCGGCATGCCCGGCGCGGTTCTGATCCAGGTCAGTCTCCTGGTTGATCAGGTCGAGAATACGCCGCGCGGAGGCCATCCCCAGGGAAATCTGCGTATAGGCCCACAGCGAGGTGAAGGTGGGAAAGTCGAGCAGCAGCAGCAGCCCATAGTAGCCCACCACCTGACCCACGTCCAGCAGCCCCTGGCGATAGAGTAGCATGGCGTGCAGCAGCCCGGCGGCGGTGGCGATGCCAAACAGCAGCATCGGCAGGAAGCGCGATTCGGCGTCGCCCTGCGCCACGGCCGCGTCGCGGTTGCCGCGCGCGTTGCGCGCGAACAGATCCACTTCCGCCTTCTCCTGCGCCGAGCCTTTGACGGTTTCGATCCCGTCCAGCGCCTCGGACAGGCGGCTGTTGAGCTTGCCGAAGGTGGCGCGCACCTTTTCCGTCACCGGCACCAACTGGCCGAGGTAATGGCGCACCGCGAAGCCGTACAGGATGGTGAAGATCAGCGGCGTCAGGATCAGGGCGGGGTGATAGCGCGGCGCGACGATCAGCGGCATCACCAGAAACGACAGCGAGCCGATGACCATGTTGAACCCGGGGCTGAACAGGAAGTTGACCTCGCGCACGTCATTGGTGGCGCGCGCCATCGTGTCACCCACCGACTGCAGGCTGTGGAAGGTCATGCTTTTGCCCAGCAGGTTCGAGTACAGCTCGTCGCGCAGGTCGCGCTCGATGCTCTGCGCGATCCACTCCGCGCCAAAGTTGCGGATGAATTGCAGGATCACGCGCACCATTTGCGCCAGGGCCACCATGATGGCCAGCCGGCGCAGTTCGTCCAGTTGCGAGGGGGAGGCGATGACCGCGTTGAACGCCTGGCCGATCATGACCGGGATGGCCGCGGCCAGGGCGGCGTTGCCGATCGAGCCAGCCAGCAGCATGAGGATCGCGTACCAGCGGCGCAGCGCGTGCGAAAATACCAACCGCCCGGGGGAGCGGCGGTCGGTGTGATAGCGATCGGGAAGGGTAAATTCAGCGTTGATACTGTTAGTAGCCATTTCGTGTCCAAGTAAGATCGTGTTGTACGACCTTTAAGGATACCACAGATCATGTAACGCCCTGTAAGGGGTTTATGGTAAGATTAATCCTCGAGCGCGGAACATGATTGGCAAAGCTGGAGACGCAAAATCTTGCGTCTTTACGGTAGCTGTTCAAGGCTCGACGCCCTGCAAACACACGAATGAACTAACAAGTTAGGAGAGAAGGAATGCCATTACGCTGGTCGCTGCTGATGATCTTACTCGTGAGCCTGCTGCTGACGCCAATTACCGTCCGGGCGCAAAACACGCCCGCGTTTGATACGGTGCAGGTGGCCATCTGGCCGGAGTATGACCGTCCGGATGTGCTGGTCATTTATTACATCAGCCTGTCGGCTTCGGTCGAGCTTCCGGCAGAAGTATCGTTTCTCATTCCCGAAGCCGCCCGAACGCCGCATGCGGTGGCCATGAAGGACGTCGACGGCACGCTGGTCACGCTGGATTACACCACTGCCGTGGAAGGCGAATGGGTGCGCGTCAGCTTCACCACGCCCACCCCCGATATCCAGCTCGAATACTATGACCCGCGCCTGACGCGCGAGGGCAGCACGCGCAGCTTTGCGTACCAGTGGCCGGGGAACGCCCCGGTCAACAGCATGGCGGTGCAGGTGCAACAGCCGCTGACCGCCACCAACATGCAATTCAACCGCAGCCTGGGGAACCCCACCCAGAACGCCGACGGCCTGACCTATTACCAGACCAGCATTGGCAGCGTGCCGCAGGGCACGCAGTTTGGGTTTACCCTTACCTACCAGAAGGATGACGATCTGCTGACCGCCAGCCAGCAGGAAGTGCAGTCTTCCGCCCCGGTCGACAGCCAGACCGAGGGCCGCATGATCTTCACCGAGCGCCTGCCGTTCATCATCGCCGGGGTGTTAGGGCTGCTGCTGATTTTGGGCGGGCTGACCTGGTACTGGCAGTCTGGCCAGCGCCGGCCGGCTGCGCGCGCACGCGCTCGCCACGCCGGCGGCCGGCGGGGCGAAACCCAGGACGTGGAGAACAACGGCGGTTCGGTCTACTGCTCGCAGTGCGGTAAGCGCGCCGCGGCCGGCGATGTGTTCTGCCGGGTGTGTGGGACAAGGTTACGGAATTCGTAACAGGAATCAAAGAGGCCGCCGAACCCGGCGGCCTCTTTTTAATTCCGCAAACGTTTAGTTTTCCGGCGCGCCAGCGTTGATCCATTCAACCACGATCTGCAGCTCATCCTCCGAGAACATACCCGGGTGGGTCGCTTCCATCTTGGTCACCACCGTGCTGGCCGCCGCATCGCCGGGGATGACACTCGGGCCAGATGCGCCGCCTTTCAGGAGGTTGGCGTAGGTGTCCACCGCCAGCCCACCCATCGCGGACGCTCCGTGACACGAACCGCAGCGATCCGTGAACAGCGTGGCGATGCCGCCATCCCAGGTGGTGGCGCCGCCCGGGGCGGCTTCGCTATCGGCCTGGGTATCGCCCGTCTCGGTGGCCTCGGCTGTGCCTCTCGGCAGCGCCGGGGTCTCGGTTACCGGCACAAACACCGGCACGTCCGATTCGGGCGGAACGATGGTTTCGATGGCGGTTTGCTCTGTTGTCAGTAGCCAGATGGTGACACCCGTCAGCGCCAGCGCGACCACGGCTGCGATGGGGATGTAAATCCTGCGGCGCTTGTCCAGATCAGTTTTTGCAATCGCGACCGGAGCAGCCCGGCCGGCCTGGATCTCTTCCAATTCCGCGGCATGATCTTCGACCATTTCATGGTGCGTGATCCTGCCGGTGAACATGCTCTTGTTGAAGGTCTTAAGGTGCACGTTGTAGAAGTGCCAGATGATGATCGCCAGCACCGCCAGGACGGCTTCCAAACCATGCGCGATTTTCGCTGCGGGGATAAACTGCCCGGGTAGAAGATTGGCGGTCATGATCGGGTTCCACAGCATCAGGCCGGTCAGGCCCATCAGCACCAGACCCCACACCATCGCCCAGTATTCCATCTTCTCCGCGAAGTTATAGCGCGGCATTTTGGGCGGTACTTTGGTGATGCCCAGGTTGTAGGTCAGCGACTGGATCGCATCCTTGGCATCTTTGATGCCGGGCAGCATGCTCGGCCGCATGCGCAGCACGTACAGCTTGTAGCCTACCACGACCACGTGGTAGATGGACTGCAGCAGGAACACGGCGGCGGCGATGCGGTGGATGATGCGCGTTCCCTGAATGCCACCAAAGAGGGCGATGATGCCTTCGGATATGCCGGCGCTGTTGTACTTCTGCACCAGGCCGGTGATAGCCAGAAGGGTGAACGAGGCGATCAATACTGCGTGTTCAATTCGCTGGGCTGTATCAAAGCGAGTGTATGTTTTGTGTTCGCTCATCTTGATTTCTCCTACGCAGTACCGGTCGTATTTTCCGTCGGCGGAGGGGTGTTCTTCTTGCCGCGCATGCGGATAATGCGGTAGATATCGCTGAGCACAAACAAGACCATGGCTCCGATCACCAGCGGGATGAGAATGGTGTAGAACATCTGCACCCAGTACACCAGCGGGTAGCGGTCAGGGCTGGGGATGTAGTGGCTCAACCAGGAGTCGGGGAAGTTGATGTTGGCGCCCGGATGGCAGCGCTGGCAGGCAGCCAGCATGTTTTCCTTGACGGCGATACCCTTTTGAGGGTCATCCACAGCGATGATGTTGTGCACGCCGTGGCAGTCGAAGCACACCGGGGCATTCGTTTCCTGGTCGGGGTGCTGCTTCTGGAACAGAGTCACTGTGGTGCCGTGGAAATCGGCCACGTAGGTATCCAGCACGTTGGTGGAAAGGCCGTACTTGGCCATGATGGTTTCGTCGGTGTGGCAGTCCGCGCAAATCTTGGGTGAATTGATGCGGAACTCGGCCGTGTTCGGGTCGGGGATGCTGTGCACGCCGTGGCAGCTGGTGCAGGTGGGGGAGTCCGTGGCGCTCTGCCCTTCGATGATCCCCGCGCCATGCACGCTTTCTTCATATTCCTGGAAGATGGCGTTGTGACAGGCTGCGCAGGTTTCGGCCACCCACACCTTGGCCTCGGTCAGGAGCTGGCCGTCATCGCCTGTGATCTTCCCTTGAATATGCGGGTCGTGGCAACTGGCGCAGGTGGGGGCGTTCAGGTTGCCTTGCGCCAGCAGATCGGCGTGCATGCTGTCCTGGTTGGCCTCAAACTGGTCTTGGTGACAGTTCTTGCAGGTTTGCTGGAACTGCAGGCTGTACTCACGGCGGCTTTGCGCCTCGATGGCCGGGTGAGGGTAGCCCGTGATGTTGGTGTGGCATTGGGTGCAGCTCATTCCCTGGGCGCCGTGTACCGAGGTTTGGTATGCCTCTGGATCAACGGAAATGTCCAGCGAATCGCCATTTGCCATTTCAATCGCCTGATCTGGTCGTTGATGACAGGCGAGGCACACTTCGTTGGTGACCTCACCACCTTGTGATACCGGGGCGGGTACACCTTCTGCTGCCTGCACACTGGCCGGTTGACTGATCGATAATGCCAGTCCAACAAGCACCAGTGCCACAGCCAGCAGCGCCACTCCAAAGAGCCGGGTTGGGGTTTGGCTTTTTCGCATCATACGTGCGCTCCGAGAAGAAAAGTTTTTCCGGTGATCCATGCGGGCGAGCCAACTGCCTTTATGTGCAAGTGAATATCGCGATCACACGGGTGATTTTGGAAATGCTGGATTAATTATACATGAGAAAGAAAAGCACATAGGTCATTTTTTGGGCAGGAAATGTCATGTTCTTGGAAGGATTAAAACGCTGGCGGGTAGCGTTGTACTGCCTACCCGCCAGACTGGGCTTTCTGAAAACCGTGTTTACCGGTATAGAATCGTCGCGTTGGGCACATCCTCGCCGGTCAGGCGTTGGTAGCTGACCTGGAGCAGTGCGACCGAACGGTCGAAGTTGTGGATGGCCGAAGCGCGTCCCTCGCCGATCGGCACGACGCCGATCACGTAGCGCCAGTTGTAGGCCGCCCCGTTGATTTCTTCCGAGGCGTTCTCCGGCAGGCGCATGTAGGGGTACCCCTCGACGAATTCCACGCCCTGATCTTCCAGAGCCTGCTGTACCAGCGCCAGCAGCCCGGCTACTTCGGTTTGTACGCCCTCCACCTGCCCGTTGCCGTCATAGTCGGCGTCGGCAGTGAAGTTGAAGGTGGTCACGTCCTGGTGGCATTCGGTGCAGGTGCTGACCAGTTCCACCCGCTCGCCGTTCTCGCGTTCGGCCACCATGTTGAATGTATGGCCGCCGATGAGATTGTGTCCCGGGTGGGTTGCATCGGTCACTTCGGTTTCCGTGCCGTTCTCGGTGTTCACGTTGCGGCTGCCGCCGGGCGTTTCGCCCATGTGGCAGTAGACGCACGCGCCTTCGACCACGCCATTGTCATCTTCCTGCTGGCCGATCATGCTATGCGGTGAGTTGGGAATCTCCACGCCGAAGTCATAACCACCGGCGTTATTGATTGCCTCGGCCGCGGCGGAGTAGTGCGGGAAGGAGACATCTCCATCCACCACGCCTTCCGCCGTGGTGCGGGCGTTATGGCAGGTCTCGCACAGGGCCGAAAGACCCTGATCGGTGATTTCGATGGGCGCGCCGAGGACATCACCCACCAGCCGCACCTGCGACGGATTCTCGTCGTCATGCGGGTCGTGGCAGGTGGCGCAGGCGATTGGCCCGGCGGTGTTACGGATGTTTTCCTCTTCCACGCCGTCCACAAAGTCGATAAAGCCGACCGGGGAGTGGCACTTGGCGCATTCCGCGCGCGCGGCCACCGATCCCAGGTTGGCGTTTTGCAGATGCACGGAGCGGTCGAACTGCTCGCCGGTGGTGTAGAACTGGCCGTTGTTGTGGCACTGGTCGCACTGGCCGGTCATGATGCTGGTGGCGGTCTTGGTCGGATCGCCGTTGTGGTTGCCGCCCGGGCCGTGACAGTTCTCGCATTGGATGTTCGAAAGCGCCTGCAGTTCTTCAGGGAAGGCCGTTTCGAACGCGTCTGGCTGCCCAATTTGCTCGGTTGGCCATTCAAAGTTCAACTGGTTGACGGCCACATCCCACCACCCGCCGGTGGAGGCCGTGGCGGCCTCATGATACCCAACGGTATGGCACTGCGCGCACTGGAAACCCTGTTCCGCGTACGCGCCGGATGGGTCTTCATTCACCATGCGGGTGAAAAAGGTGCCGTGCCCGGTTTCCGCCCAGGTGGTGAACTGGTTGGCGTGGCAGTTCTGGCAGTTGGCGGCGCCCACGTAGAGGGCAGCCTCAACATTCATTTCTGCCGCTTGCGAGCTGTTGCCCTGATCGTCGGTGACGGTCAGGCCCAGAATATATGTGCCCGGCTGGTCGGGGGTGAACACAACCACGCCCGGACCGGTGATTTCCGCCTGTGCCGCAGGTACTTCTTCCACCTGCGCGGCGGAACCGTCAGGACCCTGCAGGGTCCAATTAAAGCCGGAGAGTTCCGCGCCATCCGCCATGTTGATGGCGCCGGCCTGGAAGTAGGCCGGCATTCCCGGTGGGATGACGTGCAAGCCGGTTGTCGCCAATTGCACGGTCTCACCCGAACCGCCGGCGCTGGCCAGCTCGATGTTATCGGCTGGGTCGATGGCCAGGCCGCGGATGGTCGCGGTAAATGGTTCCGGCGTCGGTGAAGCCTCGGCAGGGGGTTGTGTCGCCTCCTGCGTGAGCACTTCGGTCGCGATAAGCGTTGGCTCGATGGTCGCTGCTGGCGTTGGCGGTACCTCGGTGGGCGCCGTGGTGGCATCCGCGCCTGGTGCAGTGGGTTCTGCTGCCCCACCTCCACAGGCCGCGAGCGCCAGGCCAAAAACCAGTATCAACCCCGGAAGCCAGATTTGTTTCCGTAATTGAAACATCGTGGCATTCTCCTCATCAAATACCGTTATTGTTCAAAATCATCACCGATATTCGTTACACGCTGGTCGTTCACCTCCTTTTTTCTAGGTTGAGATCACCAATGGGACACAAAACCCTTCCGGCCGTTTGCCTGAGAGGTTGTGGTGACTGTGTCCATTGTGATGTCCCGGAACGGGCTGCCAAATGAAAAAGCTGGCACGCCCCCGGCAGTCCATGCTGCCGTCAAATGTGATGGATGCTGCCATCCGGCTGGATGAGAGCCGGATGAGAACAGCCTGCATTCATTATAAGAATTAAGACCGCCGCGAGAGGGTAGGGGTTTCCCTAAAAATAACAGCCGGGTGTGTTTTGGGCAACACACCC
>CALDSL010000459.1 GCA_937920255.1 uncultured Anaerolineaceae bacterium
ATTCTGGTGGTGGTGCCGCAGTTTGTCTCGCGGCGCTGGTGGACCAGCATTCTGCACAACCAGACGGCTTTCATGCTGCGCATGGGCCTGCTCACCCGCCCGGGCGTAATCATCATCGAAGTACCCTACCAGGTTGAATAAGCGCCGGGTTCCTTAGCCAGATCCCGCAGCCCTGACCTACGGCCAGGGGATCTGCACCGGGTCGGAATAGCCGTGCTTCTCGGCCGTGTACAGCAGCCCGCCGGACTGCCCCGCGCAAGTGTCATCATCGCGGAAGGTGTACTCGGGCTTATCGGTCTGCACAATGAGCGGGAAGAACGCGCCGTCCTGGCATACCATGGCTTCGATCAGGTAGCCGCGGCGCTTGTCGTCGCTGAGCGGAACCTCGCTCCAACTGACGGTCACCTGGTTGCCCTTGCGCTCGGCCATCACGTTGCCCGGCGGGCCGGCGAAGGTGGTGTGCGGCAGCGGCACCTGCACCAGCGGCACGCTTTCGGGCACGACGGTTTCATTAAATACGATTTCCGACGCCCAGCAGTGCGATTCGGGCAGGTTCTCGGGCAGAATCCACCACCATGAGCCGTTCCAGTTGCGCCCGTGGACTTCGGCCTTATCGCCTGGGTACAGACCCCAGCGATAGAGGTAGGCCATACCCGGCCCGTAGCGGCAGTTGGCCTGCATCTTCACCGTCACGTCGGGAAAATCGCGCGTGGGGGTGGGGGTGATGCTGGCCGTGGGCGTAATCGTTGGCGTTTGCGTCACCGTTGGCGTGCGCCTGATTGTGGGCGTTCGGCTGGGCCGGGGCGTCTCGCTGGCGGTGGGCGAAGAGGTAGGCAGCACGCTCGGCGTGGCGCTGGCGGCCGCGGTCTGGGTGGGGAGGGCCGTGGCCGTCGCCGCCGGAGTGCCGCTGGAACAGCCTGCCAGCAGTAGCGACAGCAGGGGAATAGCGAAGAGAAGAATGGAATACCTGTAAGTCATAATAGGTTTTATACCTAATTCGGTTGATTTTTTGGTGGAGTGGATGCTACAGCAGGAAGCCCACGCTCATATCCCTCTCCCCGCACATGCAACATGGTAATTGTGGTCTGCACAATCCAGCGGGGAGAGGCAATACGTCCCTCGAACCTGCCTCTACAAAACTGAGACTGCGCGATTTGCACAACACAACTGGTGCGTGTCGAATCGGTCTTAATTAAACCACGTTTTCTCCCAGGATTCACACCGGTCGTGATCATCTCCCATCACCGAGCGGTAGAGCGCGTTGGCGCGCGGGCTGTAGCCGCCCACGATCGCCAGGGTGGCGCCCATGCGCTGCAGGCGGCGCAGGCCTTCGGTCAGCAGCGCCCGGCCCAGGCCTTTGCGGCGGTGCGCCGGGACGGTCGCCACCGGCTCGAAATACGCGCTGCGGGTCACGTCATCGAACCACACGGTGGCGAACGCGGCGGTGGAGCCATCCGGCGCGACTGCCACCAGATCCAGATCGCGGCGGTAGAGTGGCGCGTTTTGGATGTTGCGGTACCAGGTCACGTCCGCGCGATTTTCAATCGCATAGCGGATATCGTCCTCGTGGAAACCCAGGCCTGAGGCCCAGCAGCGCTCGACCAGCTCCAAGCCGTCGCCCATGGGGCGGATGCTATAGCCCGGCGCCAGCGGCGCGTCCTCGATTGGCCGCTCGTCCAGCACGCGCCGCCACTGCGATTCGACATCCGGTCCTTTGTGATACCCGCGGCGCAGCAGAATCTCCTGGCGCAAGCTGTCGTTATCCGGCGTCCACACCACCAGCGAGCGCGAGCCATCGGCCATGCGCGCCGACAAGCGTTCCTCGGCTACATCCAGCATTTCCTCTTCGATCTGCGCCGTCTTGCAGCGCGGGTCGATGCACGGGTGCGCCTCGCCCGGTCCGCCGTCCGGCATCACCATCGCCACCAGCCGGCCGCCGTCCTCCCACAGGAAGGCCACATCTTCCAGGCGCACGTTGGCGCAGTTCAGGCACACGTGCCAGCGCGAATAATCCAGCCGCGCCACGGACCAGCTATATTCATGCCGGTCGTTGAGCAGGAACACTTCGCGCAGAAAGGCGCGCATGCGCCAGAAATCGTCTTCGTGTTGGTAGGAACGGAAGGAGGGTGTCATGGTGGATCCTGTTTATGGAATTGGGGTGGTGGTTGGGATACGGTAGATCTTAAGTGTACTATGAAAACGACCCTAGCAACCATTAAGTAAGAAGTGAGCAACCCAGGCAGGCTGCGCCTGCCTGGGTTGCTCACTTCTTGAATCATTCCCCTTACCGGCTAATGGCCTTGAAAGGGAAAGTAATACTTGCAGTCCGAGGTGCACGGCGGGCGCATGGTGCGCGTGGGACGCGGCGTGACGGTGGGCGTCATCGTCGGGGTGCTGGTCTTGGGCGCTGCGCCGGCCGCCGACTGCACTTCCACCAGCGGATCGTCGTGCAGGCCGTCACCCCACACCAGCTCTTCCAGCGAGGCATCCTGCTTGAGATAATAATCGAACCATGCCGTCAGCCAGGCGCGGGACAGGGCGAGCTGCTTGCTTTTTTCCATCGCCCCGGCATCGCACGTTTCGGGCAGGCTGATGGGGCCTTCCGAAAACCCCTGGTGCACCCCGTTGACAAACACCGCCAGTTGCTTGGGCGCGTTGGCGTGGTTGTAGATCAACTGCTGGTGATCGGCCAGCGGGGTGATCCCATCGCACGAGCCGGCCAGCAGCCGCACCGGCACGTTCACATCTTCGGCCGCCGTGGCCGCGGACGGGTCGGTGTCGGCCTCGGCCGCCATGTTGGCCACCGCCTTGATGCGCCCGTCCATTTCGGCGGCCAGAATGCTGACGCCGCCGCCCATCGAGTGGCCGGAAGCGCCAAACGCGGTTGTCTTCACCTGGTGGTAATACGGCGAAGACGATGCGCCGTTCTGCTCCACCAGGTAGCCCAGGCAGTCGGAGACATCGCGCGCGAACTGGGCGTGATCGACGCTAAACACAAGCCCGCTGTAGGTATTGGATGCGATCACAAAATAGCCGTGGGTGGCCAGGTGCTCCAGCGTGCTGGTGTAATAGCTCACCTCCGACAGGAAGCCGTGCGCAAAAGTGATCCCCGGGTACGGCCCGCCGCTCAAATCAAACGGCGCGTTCTCGCCAGCGCTGGTGGCGGGGTAGAACAGCGTGGCCTCGAACGTGGTCGCATCCGCGCGGGTGACCGTCACCGTGCGGAAACCGGCCTGGTAGTCACCCGGCTCAGACAAATCATCCATTGTGGCCGCATAGGTTGCGCGTTGGGGGATCCAAGGAAACAGGATAAGAACCAGTAAGAGCACCAAACAAACACCGCGGAACGATCCAGGTTTTGGCGCCATGGCTATCCCTCCTTATGTATGTAAACATTATAGACACTCGCCTGACCAAATACTACTGGTTTTTTCTGCCAATCCTCTTGCCTTCCCACATTCCCTCATCTATACTGTAGATACTTCGACAATCCAACCTACGCAGGTGAACATGGCCAGAGAATCCCTCGGTTACATTCGCATGGTTTGGGTTTGCCCAAACTGCCAGAACAAGAACCCCGGAAACTTCCGGTTTTGCCGCGGCTGTGGCGCACCGCAGCCTGCCAACGTGCAGTTTCAGCAGGATGCCAGCGCCAAGATCCTGACCGACCCCAAAGAAATCGAGCAGGCGGCTGCCGGCGCCGACATCCACTGCGGGTACTGCGGCGCGCGCAATTCGGCGCTGAACAAGGAGTGTACTTCCTGCGGCGCCGACATCGCCACCGGCACCCGGCGCGAGACCGGCACGGTGGTGGGCGCCTACGCGCCCGCCGCGGCCGCGGAAGCGCCCTGCCCCAACTGCGGCGTGATGAACCCGGCGGACGCCTTTGAATGCAAGGGCTGCGGCGCCACCCTGCGCGTACAGACCGCCGCTGCGCCGGCCGCCGCCGCGCCGCGCAAGTTCCCCTGGCTGGTGGCGGTGTTGATCGCCGCCGGGCTGTGCGCCGTGATCGCCCTGGTGATGTTCCTTTCGCGCACCAGCGACGTGGAAGCCGCGGTGGTCGACCGCTCGTGGCAGCGCGT
>CALDSL010000460.1 GCA_937920255.1 uncultured Anaerolineaceae bacterium
AACGTGGAGGGGATCAGCGGGGTCCAGATCGGCCCGGGCGCCACGCCGTTGACACGGATGCCCCGGCTGGCCAGGTTGAGCGCCAGCGAGCGCGTGAAGGACACAATCGCGCCTTTGGTGGAGGAATAATCCACCAGGTGCTCGCTGCCGCGGTAGGCCGTGACCGAAGAGGTGTTGATAATGGCCGCGCCCTGCCCCAAAAACGGCAGCGCGGCTTTGACCATGTAAAAATAGCCGAAAATATTGGTGCGGAAGGTGCGCTCGAATTGTTCGATGGTGATATCTTCAAAGCGCTCCTGCGGGTGTTGCTCGGCGGCGTTGTTTACCAGAATGTCCAGCCGACCAAACGTGTCCATCGTGCGCCGCACCGCCTGCTGGCAGAATGCCTCATCGCTCACATCGCCGGCGATCAGCAGGCAGCGCCGGCCTTCCTGCTCAACCATGCGGCGGGTGGTTTCCGCATCGCTGGTTTCGTTCAGATACAGCACGGCCACGTCCGCGCCTTCGCGAGCGTACAGGCGCGCCACCGCGCGCCCAATGCCGCTGTCGCCCCCGGTGATGATGGCCACTTTCCCGCGCAGCTTTCCGCTGCCCTGATACATGGGATCTTCCGATATCGGCCGTGGGTGCATCTCGCTTTCCAGACCGGGCTGGCGCTCCTGTTCCTGCGGCGGGCGCGTTTGTTGTGTCTCCTGTTCCATAATCTCGTACCTCCGAAAATTGCCCTTCTTACCGATAATCAAAAAAGTCCACGAACGCCGTTTCAGGCCGCTCGTGGACAGTTTTTTTCATAATACGAAGGGGTAAAGCTTACCCCTTCGTACGCTTCGTCACGATCGTTCGATCTAGACAGGTGACCGTCCCGGCAGAGCCCGGACCAGGGCGACAACGACAACCGCGCCCAGGAAAGCAACAATAATACTGGTAAAGTTGATACCATTTACGGGATCCGCCACGCCGAACAGGGCGCCAGCCAGGAAACCGCCGACCAGAGCGCCGACGATGCCCAGGATGATATCACCCAGAACGCCATAGCCGCTGCCCTTCATAACTACACCGGCCAGCCAGCCAGCGATGATCCCTACGATGATCCAAGATAAAATACCCATCTCTTTTCTCCTTTCAATTGTTTCGCGCAACACATTTGCATGTGTTGAGCCGGATACAACGTCTCTCTACTTATACGACCAACGTCAGGGAGAAGCAATCCGGACTGTTCCCCGCCGGAATAGGGATTTCCCCATATATACGCTTTTCAAAACGTACTGAAAACTATGCCATAATAGCAACATGGACCAACAATTTCTGCGCGTGGGTTTGTGCGGATGGCAGACATCACAGGCGGTGTACTACCAGAACTTCGACCTGATTGAGATCAACTCGTCGTTTTACAAGCTGCCGCAGACAAAAACCGCGCAGCGCTGGCGCGAACAGGCGCCCAAAGATTTCATGTATACCATGAAGGCGCTGCAGGTGATCACGCATGAGCCGTACAGCCCGACCTACGCCAAAGGCGGGCTGGATATCCCCGGCAGCGAGTGGAAGTTTTATGGCTCGTTCCGGCCCAGCCCGCAGGTGCACGCGGGCTGGATGAAAACCCTCGAAATCGCGCGCATCTTAAGGGCGCCGGCGGTGGTATTTCAATGCCCGGCACAGTTCACCCCCACCAAGGAGCATATCAGCAACCTGCGCGCATTCTTCAACAGCATCGAGCGCGACAATATCCTGTGCGCATGGGAGCCGCGCGGTCCAGATTGGAACACCGAACTGGTGCACGACCTGTGCCGCGAACTGGACCTGATCCACTGCCTGGACCCGTTCCTGGGAGTGCCAGCCTTTGGCAGTCCGCGTTACTTCCGGCTGCACGGTAGCGCTGATTACCGCTACAAATTCACCGACGGCGACCTGGAAATTTTAAAAACGTGGATCGGGCAGAAAGACACATTCTGCCTGTTCAATAATGTGGATATGTGGGACGATGCCAGCCGGTTCAAGCAGTTAATGGGCCTGGCCTAACCCGAGCCGAACATCTCGCGCATCACCGGGCGGATCAAATCCCACTGCGGCAGCAATACCTGCGCGCCATCCGCGGTGACATACGGCGTGGCCATCGTGCGGTCGAAGGTGCGGCTGTCCAGCCCGCCAAAAATGACCGCGCGCGCCAGCGCCACGCCCAGGCGCGGCCACTGCCACACCGGAATGTCAGTATCAACCATGGCCAGGCCGGCCTGAGTAATTTGTGGCAGCCGCACCCAGGTTGCGGGGCGCAGCAACTGCTGTACGACGGACTTGATCAAAATCTGCCCGCGCGCCATGCGGAAGAAATCGTCCGAACCGGCGCGGTCGCGTGAAAACGCCAGCGCCTGGTCGCCGTTGAGGTGATTCCAGCCGGCTTCATACCCCGACATCGCTTCGGGCAGGTTGATATCCACCCCGCCCATTGCGTCCACAATGCCGACCACGCCGTCAAAGCGCAAGCGCACGTAGTAGGGAGTGCGCACGCCAAACGTCTCGGCGACCACGCGCGCGGTGGTAGCCGGCCCGCTGCCGGGCTGGTTGTTCTCGGCAAAGAAGTGCACCGTGTTGATGCGGTTCTCGCCCACGCCGGGAATGTTGATCCACAGGTCACGCGGGATCGACAGGAGCCGCACGTCCGGCAGCAGCGGGTTGACCGAGGTCAAGATCATCGTATCGGTGCGGCTGAGCATCGTGCCTTCGGGCGCGCGGTCGGCGCCCAGCACCAGGATGCGCGTGCTGATGGGCGCCAGGAAATACCCCAGCACCAGCAGCAGGATGATCAGCAGCAGTGGAGCGCAGCCGCACCCGCAGCCGAGGCGGCGGCGATGGCGCGGCGGTTTGGCCGCGCGGGGCGTTTTGCCACCCTGAGCAGGAGGCTGCTGCCGCGCCACCGGAATTTGCTGATACTGCGCGATGGGTTCCTGCACATAATAGGGCTGCGGCTGTTCGTGCCCGGGCGCGGGATAGGGCTGGGTCTGCCCGCTTTGCCGCGGCGGCACCTGCGAGTAGTACGGCGGGTATTGGGGCGGAACGTTTTGCGGCATGTCCTGCGGAAAGTCCTGCGTAAAATTCGGCCCAGGGTACGGGTAGGTGTACGGCAGGCTCGGGCGGGTCTGGTCGCTGTTCCAGCCTTCGCCCGGCAAAATCACCTGGGTTTCATCGTCCGCGCCAAAACCGCCGTCGTAAGGCTGTGAGGCGACCGTCCGCGCGTAGGGGCCGGCCGGCCCCTGCGCGCGCACCGGCCCGGTCTTCTCGGTCGAACTGGTGGGAAACACCTGCGTTTCGGCGTTGGGGTCAGCGGCGCCGGGAACGCCGACCGGCCCGGTCTTCTCTTCCGGGCGGGTAGGAAAAGCCTGTGTTTCCGCGTTAGGGTCTACCGGTAAATGTGCGCTGTCCGATTCCGGGCGGGTTACGTCATCCCGGTCATGGTTTTCGTCATTGGGTTTTTGCTTCATTCGAACGCTTTCTACTCCTGGGTACCTGCAGCCGATTTTACTGCATTTCCCGTTCCCTGTCACCCTGCCAATGAACGGCACACAATATGCGCGACCGGCTTTTCGAACAAACCGGGGCTTATGGTATATAATAATCATCCATCCAGCCAACACGCCAGAACAGTATCCGCTTTACACCATTTGCCGGATACAGGAGTGCGCTAAAATCGCTAATCCGGTGCCCGGCGATAACGAGCATGCATTGAGCCCTCGCCTAAAATCCATCCTGATCATCACTGGTGTTCTGCTCGTACTTCTTCCCGCGCTGCTGTTTCTCTCCAACCGCGTGATCATGCAGGGATTCCTGCAATTGGAAATTCAGGATGCGCACCAGCGCATTACCCGTGCATCCGCCGCTATTGAAGCCGATCTGGGCCAGTTGGACACCATCGCCGCGGACTGGGCAGCCCGCGATGACAGTTATGATTTTCTGGAAGGCCTGAAGGAAGGCTACCTGGAAGGCAGCCTCTTCCCGGAAAAAATCACCAGTCTGGATATTCACCTGGTGGTTTTCCTCGACCGGCAAAACCGGGTGGCCATTACCCGGTCGTATGAGCCGTTGAACGGCCTGCGCATCTCCGGCCCACCGGATATTACCCGCGTGCTGGCAGATAACGGCATTCTCGACCGTTTGAACTATCAGGAAAAAGTGGCGGTCAAAGGCATCATTACCGTAGACGGCAGCCCCATGCTGGTTTCCGCCCGCCCTGTGACGCCCAACAACCCGCACGTGCTCTCCAACGGCTATCTCATCTTTGGACGCCTGCTCGACCAGGCGGAAGTCTCGCGCCTGGCGACCACCAGCGATCTGCTGCTGGATTTGCGACCGCTGGATGACCCGAACCTCCCGGAAGATTTCCGCACCGCCCAGAACGACCTGCAGCGCGAGAATATCGCTACACGCGCCCTCGACGAAAAGACGTTCGCCGCCTACCGCATCTTCCCCAACGTATCCGGTGAGCCGGCGTATATCCTGCGCGAGCAAAGCCTGCGTACCGTCTACCAGAACGGCAGCAGCACGCTGGCTTTCTTCCAAATTTCGCTGCTGCTGGTCAGCCTGGTATTCGGTTGGATCGGCCAGAATGCATTGGAACGCCTGATGATCAGCCAGCGCATGAGCCTCGAAAACCTGGGCCGCTACCAGACCGTCGTAGACCAGGTCTCGGAAGGCATTGTGCTGCTGGACAGCAACACCAAAGCAATCCGCGAGGCCAACCCGGCGTTCGCCGATTTGCTCGGGTTTGAGACGGAAGAACTGAACCGCAAACGGCTGTATGATCTCACCAACCAGTCACAGGCGGAGATGGACGCCGATTTTAACAGCCTGAAAGCCGCCGGCGCGCGCATGATTGGCGAGCGACGCTACCGGCGTTCCGACGGAACCCTGCTGGACGTGGAGGTCAGCGCATCGCGCATCATCTACGGCGGCCGGGATGTGCTGGTGGTGGTGCTGCGAGACATCACCGCCCGCAAAAAAGCAGAGAAGGCGCTGCGCGAAAGCGAACAGCGCTACCAGCTGGCCACACAGGGCGCCAATGACGGCTTGTGGGACTGGAATCTGGTGACGGATGAGATTTATTTCTCCTCGCGCTGGAAATCGATGCTCGGCTACGGCGACGCCGAGGTGGACAGCCGCCCGCAGTCATGGTTTTCGCTGGTGCACCCCGAAGATCTTGACCAGGTGCGCATGCAGCTCGACGCGCATCTGAAAGGCGGCACCGAGCACTTCCAAAGCGAGCACCGCATGCAGCACAGCGACGGTTCGTACCGCTGGATGCTCAGCCGCGGCATGGCGGTGTGGGGCGATGACGAAAAACCCGTGCGCATGGCCGGCTCGCAGACCGATATCACCGAGCGCAAACAGGTGGAGGAACAGTTCCGCCACGATGCCTTCCACGACACGCTAACCGGGCTACCCAACCGCGCCCTGTTCCTCGACCGGTTGGGCCAGGCCGTGGAGCGTAGCAAGCGCCGCCCCGATTTCCTGTTTGCCCTGCTGTTCCTGGACTTTGACCGCTTCAAGGTCATCAATGACAGCCTGGGCCACACCACCGGCGACCACCTGCTGGTGGCGGGCGCGCAGCGCCTGGAAGGCTGCCTGCGCACGATGGACACCATCGCCCGCCTGGGCGGGGATGAGTTTGTGATCCTGCTGGAGTACATCGATTCACCCCGCGACGCCATCCGCGTGGCCGAGCGCATTCAGGAGACGCTGCGGCCGCCGTTCCATATCGATGGGCATGACATCTTCATTTCGGCCAGCACCGGCATTGTTCTCAGCACCATCGGTTACGAGCGCGCCGAGGACGTTCTGCGTGACGCGGATATCGCCATGTACCGCTCCAAGGCGTTGGGGCGCGCGCGCTATGAGCTGTTCAACACCAGCCTGCGTTCGATGGCCATGGCGCGCCTGGAGATGGAAACCCAACTGCGGCATTCACTGGAGCATTCCGAATTTTCGCTGTACTACCAGCCAATCCTTTCGCTAAAAGACAACCGTATCGTCGGTTTTGAAACCCTGCTGCGCTGGATGCACCCCACCATGGGCGCCATCGCCCCCAGCGAGTTTGTGCCGGTGGCCGAGGAAACCGGGCTGATCATCCCGATTGGCACGTGGGTGCTGCGCGAGGCCTGCCGGCAGATGGCAGCCTGGCAGCAGAAGTACCCACACATCCGCCCGCTGACGGTCAGCGTCAACATGTCGGGGAGGCAGTTCGCGCAGCCGGACCTGCCGGAAATGATCCAGCGCATCCTGCAAGAAACCGGGCTGGATATCGCATCGCTGCGGCTGGAAATCACCGAAAGCGTGGTGCTGGAAGCGCTCGAATCGACCACCAACATGCTCAACTGCCTGAAGAACATGGGCGCGCAACTGGAAATCGACGACTTCGGCACTGGCTATTCCTCGTTGAGCTACCTGCAGCAACTGCCGATCAACGCGATCAAGATCGACCGCTCGTTCATCCGCAAGATGTCACAGGACGGCAGCAATTA
>CALDSL010000461.1 GCA_937920255.1 uncultured Anaerolineaceae bacterium
TTGTTGATGCTCAGCGGGCGGTCTTCGGGGTCGAGCGCCACCAGCGAATAACCGCCGCGCTCGCGCACCGAATAAGCGAACATGGCCGCGCCATGCCGGGCGGCGGCGAACTCCTGCAGCAGGTCGATCACGTCGCGCCCGTACATGACCGTATCGGAACGCACCACGGCCACAGGCTGGCCATCGCAAAAGGCGCGCGCCGCCAGCAGCGCGCCCAACATGCCCGAATGCCGCGCGGCCGGCGCGTACAGCAGCCGGATGCCCCACTGACAGCCGTCGCCCAGGCTGCCGCGCAGGTGCGCCAGCGTTCGCGGCCGGCCGACAATCAGCATGTCGCGGATGCCGGCCAGCATCAGGTTGGAGATGGGGTAATAAATCAGCGGCTTGTTGTACACTGCCAGCAGTTCTTTGGGCGTGCGCACAGTCAGCGGGTACAGCGCGGTGGAACGTTCACCATCTGCCAGCAAAATCGCTTTCACAAGCGCCTCTCATCATCAAAAAGCTTCTACATATCGGATCGTATACACTTTGCAAGGCCGGGCATCTACCTTAAAAATCGGTTAATGTTGTATAATACAACTGTTGTTCCGTTTGATTGGCTACTCCATGCGATTCCGGATGGAGCGGCAGGCTCGGAATGTGTATCGTTGAATTCGACTGGGTAATTGTACTCCTTCTGGAGTGTTGTCGAAAAGGTACTTGCTGGAGTTTGGACAATAACTTTCATTTCCCGGTCTATCTCTCCTTGTTGAGCTGGATGTCCAGGCGAGGATGCAGGAGCAGATGACTGGTTGGGTTATGAAAATTGAATAGTCGCATTGGCGCTTCAGCTCTGTCTGAGACAACCTGCGTTTCAAGACAAATAAAGAAACCGGCCTCCCCGTCACGGTAGCGATTTCTACCGGAGGGAGTGCCGCCCAGCGATTCTCACTCCAAAACGATGCTACAGCCGCGGCCTGCTCCAGCAAGTCTGCGGCTGTGTGTTTTCAATGGACAGAACCGTCACTGCACTCAAGATTCAAAAACGCAATCGGAACCGGATGAACGTGTATCTGGATGGCGAATATGCCTTTCCTGTCGCGCGTATCGTGGGAGCCTGGCTGCAAATCGGCCAGGTGCTGAGCGATGAAAAGATCGCCGCCTTACGCGAGCAGGATACCAAAGAAGTCGCCTACCAGCGTGCATTGAACTTTCTCAGCTACCGCACCCGGTCCGAAGCAGAAGTCCAGCGAAAGTTAACAGAAATTGGGTTCGATGAGATGGTAATCGCGGAGACCATGGAACGTCTGCGCCGTGCCAACCTGATCAGCGACACCCAGTTTGCGAAAGAATGGGTCGAGAACCGTTCGACCTTTCGACCGCGCGGCCGAAGAGTTCTGGCGATGGAATTGCGTCAAAAAGGGGTAGCGGATGATGTCATCCAGCGAGCCCTGGATGGAACTGTAGATGAAGATGAACTTGCATACCAGGCTGCGATCCGCAAGGCCCGCCGCTGGGCGGACCTGGACTACGCAGCGTTTCGTGAGCGGCTGGGCGCCTATCTGATGCGCCGCGGTTTCTCTTATGGAACGGTCTCAAACCTGGTAGAGCGGGTATGGTCAGATTTACAGGAAACCAGGGACACCGGGACAACGGATGTACACACTGAGACAGACGAGGAAGAAAATGAATAATCCGATTGTGATAGGAGTGGTAATGCTCCTGGACATCATCGTTGTGATCGCCGTGGCTCTACTCGTCGCACGGTATCTCAACCAGAAATTCCAGGAAGCACAGCAGGTAAAGGCCGATAATGTACTTCTGAAGGCCAATGAACAGGCCAAAGCCGTCGAGCTGGAAGCCAAGGAAAGCAGTTTGCGGATCATGAAGGAAGCCGAGGCGGAAATCATTCGCCGCCGGGGCGAAATCTCGAAAGAGGAAGAGCGGCTGCAGGGCCGCCGCGTGGATCTCGACCACCGTGTCGACAAAATTGAACAGAGAGAACAGGCGATTAACAAACGCCAGAGCGCGCTGGACCGGCGCGCCAACGATATCGAAAAATTGGCAGGCACTCAGGCTGAAGAATTGCAGCGTATCGCGCAGATGACGCGCGACGAAGCCCGCCAGGAATTGTTGGAGCAGACCGAAAAAGACGCGCGCAATGATATGGCGCGCATCATCCGCCAGATCGAGGCCGAGGCGCGCAGTGAAGGCGAGAAACGCGCGCGCGAGCTGATCGCTGATGCGATCCAGCGTGTGGCCTCCGACCACGTGGCCGAAGTTTCCACCTCGGTGGTCCCGCTGCCGAATGAAGAAATGAAAGGCCGCATCGTCGGACGCAATGGCCGCAACATCCGCGCCTTTGAACAGGCCGCGGGCGTTGACGTCATCGTCGACGATACCCCCGAATCGGTCACCGTATCGTGCTTTGACCCGGTGCGGCGTGAAATCGCACGCCGCTCGCTGGAGCGCCTGATCCTGGATGGGCGTATCCACCCGGCGCATATCGAGAAAATTTTGGGCGAGGAACAGCGCGAAGTGGAGCGCGCCATCGCCGAAGCCGGCGAGCAGGCCGCGTTTGACGCGGGCGTCGCCGGGCTGCACCCGGAAATTACCCGCGTGCTCGGCCGCCTGAAGTTCCGCACGTCGTACGGGCAGAACCAGCTCGCCCACGCGGTGGAGGTTTCCAAGATCGCGGCCATCATCGCCGCCGAGCTGGGCGCCAACATCGAGGTGGCCAAGGCTGGCGCGCTGCTGCACGACCTGGGCAAGGCCATGGATCACAACACCGAAGGCACGCACGCGCTGATCGGCGCGGAGTTTGCCAAGCGCCACGGCGTGAGCGCCAAGGTGGTCAACGTGATCGCTTCGCACCACCACGAGGTGGAGCAGGAATCAGTCGAAGCCGTCATCGCCGAGGCCGCGGATGCCATCTCCGGCGCTCGCCCCGGCGCGCGCCGCGAAGACCTGGAACTGTACATCAAGCGCCTGCGCGCCCTGGAAGATATCGCCAACTCGTACAAGGGCGTGCAGCAGAGCTACGCCATCCAGGCCGGCCGCGAAGTACGCATCGTGGTCAAACCCGAAGACCTGGACGACCTGGCAGCCGCCCGCCTGGCGCGCGATATTGCCAAGAAGATCGAAGAAACCATGCAGTATCCCGGCCAGATCAAGGTGACGGTGATCCGCGAAAC
>CALDSL010000462.1 GCA_937920255.1 uncultured Anaerolineaceae bacterium
TCGCCTTCCGGCATTTCGGGGTAGCGGTTGTAGAGCCACGCGCCCACCACAAAATCGAGCACGGCGTCGCCCAGAAATTCCAGGCGTTCGTTATCTTCCAGCGCGTCGAGATGTTCGTTAAGATACGAGCGGTGCGTTAATGCACGGCTCAACAAGAGCATGTCGCGAAAATCCAATTCCAGGCGTTTCGAGAGGTCCTGCGGATTTTCGATCGTCGCCTGCGGGTTGGATGATTCCATGAAAGCCTCCCAAGAACTCAGGGAGCGCCAGCTACCTCACTGGTGGGGTCAAGTCGCTTGCGTTCCATCAGTTCTTTGCAAACTATTTGATTGTGATAACGTATTGTAACTTAAGCGCATAATTTCTTCTAGTGCTGCCCGTGCTCCTGATCCTGCCGGCCGGGATGGTATTCACCCTCCACCCATACTTCGCCCCGCGGGCCGACTTCTTTTTTCCATACCGGCACGATCTCTTTCAGGCGGTCGATGCCGTAACGCGCGGCTTCGAACACGCCGGTGTCGCGGTGCGCGGCGCTGCAGGCGATCAGCACGGTGGGCGTGCCGGGCATCAGTGTTCCGGTGCGCTGCACCATGACGATGCCTTCCACCGCCGGCCACTGCTCGCGGATTTCGCGCGCCACTTGGGCCATCTTGGCCTCGGCCATCGGCACGTAGGCTTCGTATTCCAACATCACGGTCTGACGCGCGTCGCCGCGCGAGGTTTCGCCGCGCACCATGCCGGTAAACAGGCACGCTGCCCCGGTGGTGTTAAGCGTGATCTGCGCCACCAGCGCATCCAGATCCAGCGCTTCATTGGTGACTTTGAGAATGGTCGGAAAATCGCTCCCACCGCTCACGGGCGGGAAGATGGCCACCTCCGCGCCGTGCGGCAGCGGGTCTTCGTCGAAGGCGAAATCGCGGTTGATCGAGACGATCAGGGTGTGCAGGGCGGGCTCGAGCGCCGGGTACTGGCTGCTCAGGCGACGCTTGAGGTCGTCTACGGTAGCGCCCGGGGAAAAGCGCATTTCCAGCTTTGATCCGCCGACCTTTTCTTTCAAATGCGAGAAAAACAAGACCGTTATCTGGATATCGCCGTTATCGTCACTCATTGATGACATCTCCGCTGCGGCCGCCGTGTTTTTCCACCAGGCGGATGTTGTGGATGCGCCCGGTTTTTTCCACCGCCTTGACCATGTCGTAAACCGTCAGCGCCGCCACGGAAACCGCCGTCAGCGCTTCCATCTCCACCCCGGTCTTGCCGCTGGTGCGCGCCGTTGCCGTGATCTGAATGCCCGGAAGGCTGTCGTCCACTTCCAGCAGCACCTCCACCTGGTGCAGCGGCAGCGGGTGGCAGAGCGGGATCAGTTCGCTGGTGCGTTTGGCCGCCATAATGCCGGCCAGTTGCGCCACGGTGAGCACATCGCCTTTTTTCATCAGGCCTTCGCGTACCAGCGCCAGCGTTTCGGGGCGCAGGTGCACCTCGCCTTTGGCCACCGCGGTGCGGTCGGTATCATTTTTACCGCTCACGTCCACCATGTGGGCGCGGCCGGTCTCGTCAATATGGGATAATTCCTGTGCCATGCGGCTATTATATCGTAGGGATGGGAATGGGAGTAGAGCGTAGTATAATACCGCCATGAGCATGCAAGTTGCCAGCCACCAGACCGAAGGCTACCGCATCACCACCGAGGTGTATGAGGGGCCGCTGGATTTGCTGCTGGAGCTGATCGAGCGCGCCGAGCTGGATATAACCCGGCTGGCTCTGGCGCAGGTCACCGATCAGTACCTGGCCTACATGCGCGCCCTGCAGGAGCGCAACGCCGCAGAGGTATCAGCGTTTCTGGTGATCGCCGCGCGGCTGGTGCAGATCAAGTCCGCGGCGCTGCTGCCGCGGCCGTCCATCACCCGGCACGAAGAAGAGGAAGACCCCGGCGAGGCCCTGGCGCGGCAGTTGATCCTCTACAAGCGCTTCAAAGAGCTTGCGGCCTGGCTGGGCGAGCGTGACGCGGCGGGTCTGCGCACCTACCTGCGCGTGTCTGCCCCGCCGCACATGGAGCCGCGCGCCGACCTGACCGGGATCACGCTGCAGGATTTGATGCAACTGGCGCGCGAGGTGTTCAACAGCAACGTGGATATGCCCGCCCTGAGTGAAGTGGTGGCCGCGCCGCGCATTACCATCCGCGAGCGGATCCGCTCGATTTTGGATGTGCTGCGGCGCACCGATGGCGTTACGTTTCAGCGCCTGCTATCGGAGGATCGCAACCGCCTGAACGTGGTCGTCACCTTTCTGGCCATGCTGGAACTGGTGAAGCGCCACATCGTCGAGGCCCAGCAAGACGCCCTGTTCGGCGAGATCGAGCTGGCTCGCCTGGGCGAGTGGGAAGAAACCGAGGAAGACAGCATCGAATTTGAATAAAACGGCGCCGTTTGTTATTGGAGTCACGAAGGCGCGAAGAAAATTTTCCAATTTTCTTCGCGCCTTCGTGACTTCGCGATTCAATCGTTTTGCGTCTCTACCTTATTCGTCCTGCTCGTCGTCCGCTGCCTCGTCCTCTTCGTCTTCGACCAGCTCGTAGGGCAGCCGGCCGCTCAACCAGACCGTCATCAGGCTGATATCGTTATCTTTCGCCTGCACGTCCGGGTATTTTTCATGAAAAGCAGCGGTTATGGCTTCAAAGCTCTCCTGCTTGGGCCAGCGGGTGAGGAAACCGGGCAGCTTGGTGCGGTCGGCGTCGGCCGGCAGCATTTCCCAACCGCGTTCAACCAGCAGATCATTCACCTGCTGGCGCAAATCCGGGTGCAGTTCGAACCAGCCGGCCAGAATCTGAGCCACCATATCGGACGAACGCTCAAATGGCGTGACGCTGTTCTTGATCTTGATTGGCAGCGGAGCCTGGGCTGAATTGCGAAAACCGGGCACCTGCAGGTGGCGCTTGAGTTGCGCGTTGATCGCCCCGCGGCGCTCGCCGG
>CALDSL010000463.1 GCA_937920255.1 uncultured Anaerolineaceae bacterium
CGACTCCCCCCCAGCGCACACGATGAGGCTGCTGAATACGCAGCCTTTTTTGTTTTATTATCCTTCTTGATGAACGGGATGTTCACCGCGAAGGCGCGAAGTGCGCGAAGGAAACGCGAAGAAAAGCCGGTCGCACTGTGTGGGCACAGCCCTGTGGGCACAGCCCTGTGGGCACAGCCCTGTGGGCACAGCCCTCCCGTAAGGACATTCCCGAAGGAACACCGGGACGGTGCGGGACGATGTGTGGGCACAGCCCTCCCTCATGCGCAGCATGCCCTCCCGGAAGGACATCGGGACGATGTGCGCATGAGGGAATGTCCTTCGGGAATGACACGAACGATCATATAAGCCTTAACAAAAATACTTCGCGTTTCCTTCGCGCACTTCGCACCTTCGCGGTTCAATCTTTTCCGTTGCACTACGAACGTGTCTGACTCAAATGGATGTTGCAGAATCACTCGCCCAGAATTTTCAAAGCGCGCTGGTCGGCTTTTTCGACGGCGCGCTGAAACTCCTGCGTATCGGCTGGGTCAAAGCTGACGCCATCGCGCGCGCGGCGGGCGAAATAATCGGTCAGCGCGGAGCGGCCAGCGCGCACCAGGCACTCGCGTTTCTCGTCGCTCATGTCAAATTCGGTGGTGCCAAACCCGCGCGCGGGCATGCGCGCCACCAGCCGCTCGAACGCGTCGATCACCATCTTGTCGTGCGCGGTCAGCGCGGTATTCATCAGGCCGGCCAGGCGCTGCACGGTGCGCAGCTCGCTCAGGCGAAAGCTGCCCGGCATCAACGCCTGTTCGGCCACGCCCTCCACCGGCAGAGTTTCATCGATCAACATGCCCAGCACGCTGCCGCCGGTTTCCTCGCCCATCACCGATTTTACCGTGGGGTCCTGCGAGACAAACAGTTCGATGGGGAAGTTGGACAGCAGCCCGCCATCCACAATCTCATGGTCGGCCAGATCGTTCCCCAGGTAGCTGCCCCATTCCGACTTCCACACCACCGACTGCCACAGCAGCGGGATGCTCATCGACATGCGCACTGCCCACACCACCGGCACATCCGGCGCGGTGCGGTGATTGAGCACCAGCATCCGCTCGCCGGTGGTGTCCGAGGCGATCAGCGACAGGTCGACCCCGGTGCGTCTGTGAAACTCTTCCAGCGTAAGGCCGCTGAACCGCCGCGGCTGGCCGCGGAAGCTGCCTGTATCCAGCCGGTGCTGCATCCAGGTGACAAAATGATCCGCCGAGAACCAACCGCCGTACTCCAGGAACGAAAACACACCTCGCAGCTTCGGGTTGGTGGCGATGGCGGTTGCCAGCCAGTCGTCAAGGCGGTTTTCGATCATTTCCGGCACCAGCGGCAGGTCAATTTGGCGCAGGAGCTGGCGGGTGACGCTGTCCCGAACCATCTCGGGCGCGATACCCGGGGGAATGCCCATAAATTGCGCGAACACCGGCTTGCCGTTGTCGTCTTTTTCGACCAGCGCGGCCTGCATCTCGACGGAATCATACCCGGCGGCTAGGGTGGCCGCGGTGATTGCGCCTGCCGAAGTCCCCAGCAGGCGTTTGTAGGTATGCCCGCGCGCCTCAAATTCCTGCATGGCGCCCACAAAGACCATGCCTTTGGCTCCGCCGCCCTCGAATACCAGGTCGTATTCCATATTTCCTCCCATCCGGATTGAACCATCACAAAACCCGATCACGGCATCGAGGCAGGCAGGGATTGCCGGGATGTTTCTATTGTTGCACGTTCCCCGGCAGAATAATAGAGTAAATCTATATACAATAACCATAATACAGGGTATTGGTGTTTTTGTTGTTTTCGGGCAGCGAAGCTGCCCGAAAACAACAAAAACACCAATGTATTCTGTTGGCGTCACCTAAGTTAGATGATCTTACTGGCGCGTGATCTTGACCGCGATGTCCTTTACCAGTGGTTGCGGCAGGGTCAAAATCAGCATCCCGCCGTTGCTGGCCACCGTTTCGGTCTTGATCACCGGCTCCTCGTCAGCGTAGGTGTCCCACCAATCCAGCCGGTAGGTGCCCGGGGGCATTTCGGGCAGCATCACGCTACCGCTGATGGGGGTGGGGCTTTCACCGTTCACCGCCGCGCGCCAGGTGTGGCCGCGGTTCTGAATCCACAGGTGCGCTCGTCCGGCCTGGTCGTCGCGCTGGCCCCAGGCGCGCAGGTTGGGATCGGATGCCTGCGCGCGCGCATCGGCGTATTGCCCGTTGTTGAGCGGAATATCCTCCATAAACGCCTGGTAGCGGCGGAACAGCGGATACAGCCCCGGCACGCGCCCCGATTGCGTGTTTTCGCTGATGGTTTCGCCTGACCACCACATCAAGTCGATCATTCCGCCCGGGCCGAGTTGCGCCCACAGGTTGTTGTGCAGCCAGATCCCCTCGCGGTCGCGGTTGAGCTCAGGCCAGTAGCTGCCGTTTTCGGGCGAGTTAATCGCACCCTCGCCGCGGATCAGCGGTTTTTGCGCGCCCACCGGACTGGCGCCCCCGAGCAGCAGCCCGTAGGCAGCGTTGTACCAGGCCGAGTCGTCTTCAAAGCGGGTGGAATCAAAAACGCCAATCACCGGCGTCACATTGCCCGACGGGCTGACCAGCTCCACTTGGCTGATCCAAGCCGTGCCGGCCGTGCCGCCGCTGTTCTCAATGCTCAGGCTGATTTCATGCGGCTGGTCGTCCTTGATGATCAGGCGGAACTGCTCGGCCAGGGGCTTTCCATCGCGGTCAAGATCGCTGCGGAACTGCTGCCAGTCATACGAGCCGGCCGGCGCGGTGCAGATGAAGTCCGTGCCTTCCTGGTTGGTCGGCACCACCATTTCGCGCCCGCCATTGGATGGGCCGCCGTCCAACCGCCAGCGCACGCGCTGCATCCCGCCGCTGGTGTTATAAGGGCAATCTGCGGTGAATCCCTGTGCCTTCATCCAGTAGCGCACAATCCATTCGCCTTTTTCCTGAATCACCAGCCCACGTGGGGTGATACCGCTGTTGGTGTTGTTGTTGGCGTCGATGCTCACTGAGGGCAGCCCGGCGCGGGTGTTCTCCGGACTGGCGTCGATGGGGAAGTTGCTGAGAAACGCC
The DNA here is from genome assembly GCA_937920255.1 of uncultured Anaerolineaceae bacterium. Lineage (GTDB taxonomy): Bacteria > Chloroflexota > Anaerolineae > Anaerolineales > Anaerolineaceae > CALDSL01. The sequence goes on from CALDSL010000463.1 coordinate 3,099, forward strand.
GCGCTGCCTTCCCCCCAGCCGGTGGTGATGTAAGCATGCAGGTCGGCGTAATCGATGGCGTCGTACTGCGGGTTGGACCAGAACTCCTTGTTGGGGAAGGAATGCCAGAACGAGGTGGACACCATGTGGCGCGCCGGGTCCCAGCGGTCGAAGTAGCGCGCCATGCTGTTGGCGGCTTCATAATGGTTGCCATTGTACGGGTCTCCCTCGTTCACATACTCGAAAGAATGGATGGCGGTGCTGTAGCCCCAGCGCGCGATGATATAACGCCACCAGGCTTCCTGCAGCCAGCGCCCTTTGGTGCCCGGCGCGGCGTAGAAGTTATTGTTATCCGGCTCTTCCACAAATTTCCCGTCCGCGCCAATGCGGTTGCGGATCCATTCGTTCTTCTCATCCACCACCAGCTTGAGGTAGATGCCCTGTTCTTCGGCGGCGGCGATGATGCCGTCCCAACGGTAAGCGGCCGCCTGATCGAAGATCAGATGGGCGTCTGCGCGGCCGTCGCCCAGGATGTTCGTCTGTTGGGAGTCTCCGGTGCGCGTGACGCGCACTTCGTCCATCAGCACGCGGCCGCTGCCGCCCTGCAGAGTCAGGTAGAAGAAATCCAGGAACATCTGCCCGGGCGCGGCGCGCAGTGTGCCGGTCACCTCGATCCAATCGGTGCTGCCGCTGACCGGCTGAGACACCTCCGTGCCCTGACCGGGCTCATTGCAGCGCTTCTCCAGCCAACCCCCGGTCTTGATCACAAAACCGCCCGAGCCAACATCCTCCAGTTTCACCCGCGCCCACACGTCGTAGGCCGCGCCGGGTTCCACCGCCACCGGCCCGCTCAGCCAGCCCTGGAACAGGCACGGGTTCTGGCTGTCAATCACATAGGCTACATCATGGCCGGGGTAGGCTCCGTCGGTGACCAGCGAGGTGGGCGGCAGATAGGCGTCATACGAGAGGTGGAAGGAAGACCACGGCGTCCACTGCGAGCCGTTGATCCCGGCCCCGCTCATCCAGGTGCGGATGAAGTTGATGCGGTTCCCGGCCAGGTCGGCCATTTCGGCGCCGGATGTTGCGGCGCTGGAGAACCCGCCGTTGAACCCCGCCGCGTGGAACGGTGATCCATCAGAAAATTCAAAGTAGCGCGGGTCGTTGGGGCTGACGCGCAAAAAACCGCGCGCGCGGTGCTCGTTGCGTGTGACACCGCGCACGGTCACCTCCACCGGCGCGGAGAGGCTCATGCCGCCGGCGTCCACTGCGCGGATGCGTGCCTGCCAGGCGCCAGCCTGCTGCGGGGTAAATCGCACCAGCCAGTGGGCGCGCCCGTTTGGGATGCGGTGGTCTTCGCCGTTGACTTCCTTGTTGTTGTAGGGCTGGTAATAAAAAGCGGGTTGGACAATGCGTTTCCCATCCGGCCCGGTCAGGATCGCATCGGCGCTCACCCCACTGACCTGTTCCAACCCCGCCGGCGGCTCAGGGTCATACGGCAGGTTTGGGTATTCCGCCTGCGTGCGCAGTTCAAACTGGATCTCCATGCGATCGTACGCGGCCACAGCAGGCGTGAGCACGCGCACGTTGGAAATCCTCGGTGGGTTGCTCGATTGAGCCTGCGCAGATGCCGGTAGGAACAGGGATAGAACCAGGAGTAGGCGAATCACAAATGCTCTCAACATCACAAGTCCCCGCTTTCTGTGCATAGTATAGCACGAAGGTCAACGCGGAAAAACCGTGTGTATCCCCACCACTCGCCGGTACGCCAGGATCTGACTATGGAAAGGCCAGGTTAGAACACCGGCAGCAGGTTAATTGCCAAACCGGAATCGCCCTACTTTAACATTGTGGGCGCTGTATGTCAGAAGGGCCCATAGGAACACAATCAGTCCTGTTATTTCAAGACTTTCCTCCACGGTAGCAATCAGGCTGTACGTCCAATTTTCGTAGCCGTACAATTCGGCGTGCTGGCTTCCGATGAGTTCAATCCCAATCGCTCCTGCCAGGTAGATCATCGCAGCCGCCATAAACCTGAACCGTGTTGTCGCTGGAAGATGAAACAAGAATCGCAGAAAGAACGCCCCAAGAACGATGACAAGTGCCATGCCAGGAATGGTCCAGGGGAAATAGAATATACCGAGACTGCCTTCGCCCAACAGCTTTCCGACGGGTATATTCAGCCGTTCATGGATTTGAAACGCCTCATCCAATGCCATTAACAAAAACCCGAAAGCAAGTATCACCCACTTTGAGACATGAGGTAGCCTGTGCTTCCGCGTAAGCATGGAGATGACCGCCAGTAGTAGGGCGGCCAGGAGAATCAGCATCACCGAGAAATAGGTAGGGATATTTTGTTCTGTGTCAACGTAGAAGAGGTGAGCGAGTTCTGCAAGCAAACCCTGGCCGGATTGATACTTTTCCAACTGTCCCCCTGTGCTGAGAAGAACCAGAAACAACGCCACTGCTCCCAGTAGCCGAACATACAGCGGGTATTTTTCCAGCACGTTACGCCATACGCCTTCGAAAAGTGAACGGAACGTATTCCGGTCGATGACAAAAAGCACCTTACCAGCATGGTCGCCATAAAAAAATCCAAGATAGATGACGCAGGATGCCACCAGCGTGGCGGTGACGGCGCCCCAATACAGACCCCGTGTGGCAAAATATACCGCCCAGGCGAGTTGGAAAACGACGAAAAACAACTCGCTCAGAAGATAAGACCAGTGGACCTTGACCCGGTTACTTCTCCTGGCAATTGGCGCGCCACCAGATACTGGTATAAGTTGCTGCATGTCCTGCCGGGTGACTGAGGCGGCTTTGGGAGTGCGTTCAAATTCGCTGTGCAGCGGGCCAAACAATCCCTCGGCGAAGGCGTTGAGTTGATGCGGGAGCATGCCGGCGCCAAGGGCAGCCAGAGGGATGATCCGTCCAAAGCGATGGAGAAAACGAGTCGGGGTAAGTGGCTCGGCATACGTGTATCTGGTCTCAAGTGTGGTAATGGCGGCGGATATTGTCATCCAGGCCGCACTGGGGATGAAGTATGTTGCCACACCCACCCATGGATTGATCGCGCCGAACCAGAGTCCGGTAATGATGGCAAACGGTAGCAGCAACATCCAAACCGCCCACAAAGCCCATTGCCACGAGATACACATCAGATACAACAACTGCAACCGCCGCAACCATGATGTTTGATAATTGAAAAGCAATGTTTTCAGGTGCAGGTGTTGAACTTGCACCCAACCCTGGGTCCAGCGTTTCTGCTGGGCTTTGTACGTGGTGTAATTGGCCGGCAGTTCCGCGGGCACGACAATCTCTTTCACGAACTTGGTTCTGTATCCGGCAAAGAGAACACGGAAGCTGAGTTCCCCATCCTCCACCAGGCTGGCAGCGCGCCAACCACCGGCTGCCGCTATTGCCCCGGCCCGCCACACCCCGGCGGTACCTGTGAAGTTGATGAACTTCCATGCGGCAGACCTCCAAGCCATTTGCAAAGTATGGTGGTCGTCAACCCATAACGCCTGGGCCTGGGTCAGCGCAGACTCATCGTGATTGAGATGTCCCCACTGTGTTTGAACCAGCGCCAGGCCGGTGTCAGGCTGGCCATCTTGATGATAGAAGTGAGGAATGGCGCGCAGCAGGAAATCTACTGGTGGGATAAAATCGGCATCAAAGATGACGAGGAACTCGGCCTCTGTCCGCTTGCGGCCCGCCTCGAGGGCGCCAGCCTTATAACCACGGCGATCCGCCCGGTGCAGCACCCTGCAGTCAATCCCTCGCTCCCGGATTTCGGCGCTGACCTGCTCAACCAGCCTGCGCGTGTCCGCGTCGGTCGAGTCATCCAGCACCTGGATGCTGAGCCGATCTTTGGGCCAGTGCATGTTTGCGGCAGCTTCAATCACACGCCGCGCCACCGCATGTTCGTTGAACATCGGCAACTGCACACACACGGTGGGGTACACTGCCGGCATCCTGCCGCCTTGCTCTGGGGCCCGGCCTTTCCAGTAGAAGCCCAGGCGCTCGCTCATACCGATCACGAGAAAAAGGAGGATCCCAAAGAATGGCAGGTGCACAAGAAGGGTCAATACCCACCATCGAAGGCTGCCTGCCACGAACCAGTTTGCGCTGCTGTTAAGGCTGGAATCAACGAGAAAAAGTCCAGCCGCGATCATAACCGCACTGATCAGGAAACCCGGCATCCACCAGCGATATAAAGACAGCCAGACCGGTTGCTGCCGACCGACTATCCTTCGTTCTATTTCTTTCTCACCCATCAACTCACTCCTAAAACACCAATAATTGGTACGCATTCTCAAGGGGCTGATCCCCATATGTGTTTGAACCAGTCCACCAGGTTGGGTGGCACTCAAAATTATAACTTAGAATGTGTTTACACCATGTGTTGGTGTCAGGGTGTGAAACCCGCGCTTCTTTCAGTGTACAATGGGGGAAGATTCGAAGCCTCAACGCGCCAACCATTTCCTAAGTTTTGGAAAAGAACGTGAACACGCATACCGACTCTCCCCTCACACCCACCCAACCGCCTGACGCTGACGGCTGGCACCGGCTGGCCATCAGCCTGTCGTCCGAGCTGATCTCGCTGCGCAGCGAGGAGATCGACCCGGGCGTCGAGCGCGCGCTGGAAAAAATCTGCGTCCACCTGGTCGGTGACCGCGCATTTCTCACCCTGTTCTCACGCGACGGTGAGTCGATGGACACGCTGTACGAGTGGTGCGCTCCGGGCGTGGAAGCCCAGGCGCACCGCTTGCAGGGGCGCCCCGCGGCGTCGCTGCCCTGGCTCATGGCGCAGATCCGCGAAGGGCGCGCGGTGATTGTCGAAGACACGCTCGCCCTACCGCCCGAGGCCAGCCTGGACGCGGAAGAGTTCCGCATGGAAAACGTCCGCGCGGTGCTGCTGCTGCCCCTGCGCTACCAGGCCAAAGTGGTCGGTATGTTGGGCTTTAACAGCGTGAACCAGCCGCGCCGCTGGCCAAAGGAGACGCTGGAATCGCTGCGGCTGCTGGGCGACCTGTTCACCAACATTCTGGCGCGCAAGCAGGCCGAAGAAGACCTGCGCGATGCGCAGCAACTGCTCGAAAAACGCGTGGAGGAACGCGCCCGCGCCGACCAGCGTCGCGGGCGGGCGGCCAACGCGCTGCGCGACATCCTCAAAGTGCTCAACTCTGACCGCGCGCTGCCCGAAGTACTGGATTATGTAGTGGTGCAGTCTTGCAAGCTGCTCAACGCCAGCGCCACCCTGATCCGCAAGGCTGACCTGCAAAACAACCGCGTTACCAGCGACGCCAGCTACCAGATGCCCGCGGATTTCGACGCCATCCGCGCCACGCGCCTGTATTACAACGCCAACGACTTAATCTTGATGTCGCGCCGCCCGGTGCTGATCGCCGATATCCGCGCCACCTATGCGCCGATGCTGGAAATGAGCCGGGATTTTGACGAGACGCAGCGCGCTTATATTGAGGCTTTGTTAAAGCACTTCACCGGCATGCTGTCAGTTCCGCTGTTTATCCGCGATGAGATCTTTGGCTCGCTGACCTTCTTCTTCAAAGAGCCGCGCAGTTTTTCCGAGGAGGATATCCAACTGGCCATGTCGCTGGGCGACCAGGCGGCGCTGGCCATCGAAAACGCGCGCCTGTACCGCGAAGAGCACGCACGCCGCGAGGAAGCCGAGCGTCGTAGGCAGGTGGCCGAAGGGCTGCGTGACATCCTGGCCATTCTGAATTCCAACCTGGCGCTGGCCGATATCCTGCAGTACATCGTGGCCCAGGCCACCAACCTGCTCGACACCGACGCCGTGGCTATTTACCGGCTGGTGGAAGAGGAATCGGCTCTGGTGATCCATGCTTCCAACGGGCTGGACGACGATTTTGTGCGCGGCATCCACATTCCGGTCGAAATCGATGTCCTCAACGAAGACCCGGTGGTGGTACCAGACGCGCGCGAAAACCCATCCATATTTTCCAGCCTGCGCATGTCTCCCGAGCAGCGCGCCATCATCGACCGGCTGGTGGAAACCTACCGCGCTTACCTGTTTGTGCCGCTGGTGGGTAAAAATGTTATCTATGGCGGCCTGGCGCTGTACTACCGTGAAGCGCACCCGTTTTCCGGCGAAGAACTGGGGCTGGCAATAGCCTTCGCCGACCAGGCTTCGCTGGCAATCGAGAATGCCAGCCTGCGCTCGGAAAGCGAGCAAAACGCGGTGCTGATGGAGCGCAACCGCCTGGCGCGCGATCTGCACGATGCGGTCACGCAGACCCTGTTCTCCGCCAGCCTGATCGCCGAAGTCTTGCCGCGTATCTGGCAGCGCGACCCGGATGAGGGCTGGCGGCGGCTGGAAGAGTTGCGCCAGCTTTCGCGCGGCGCGCTGGCCGAAATGCGCACCCTGCTGCTCGAGCTTCGGCCGTCCGCGCTGACCGAGGCCAAACTGTCGGATCTGCTGCGCCAGTTGGGCGATGCCGTTTCTGGGCGAGCGCGGCTGCCGGTCAACCTGGACGTGCAGGGTGAGTTCCCGCTCGACCCGGACGTGCAGGTGTTTTTCTACCGCATTGCGCAAGAAGCGTTGAATAACATCCTCAAACACGCGGGCGCCACGCAGGTGGATATTCTGCTGCATTTTGCGCCTCTCCGCCCGCACGGGCTGCGGGCTGTGCGCATGGTGATCCGCGATAACGGACGCGGGTTCGATCCCGCCCAGGTTCCGCCCAACCACCTGGGGCTGGGCATCATGCACGAGCGCGCCCAGGCCAGGAACGCCGTGTTTAATCTCACCAGCGCTCCCGGGCAGGGCACCGAGGTCGAGGTGATTTGGGAAGGATGAGTGCCGGTAACTGCCGGCCGGGATATGCTATAGTAGGGATGATCGCGCATGACAGGTCGAGTCTTCTGGAGAGGCAGATTTCATGGAAACAGCGTTGAAAATCCTGGTTGTCGACGATGAATCCGGTATCGTATTGATGTGCCAGCAGTTGCTGGAGCTGTCATCTTACGAAGTGGTCACCGCCACCGAAGCCGAGCAGGCGCTGGCGATCGCCGCCGAGCAAAAAATCGACCTGCTGCTGACCGATATTCGCCTGCCGGCCATGGACGGGTTTACCCTGATCCAGCGCATTAAAGCCATCCAGCCCGAGATCGCCGTGGTGGTAATGACCGGCTATAACACCGTCGAAACCGCGATTAAGGCGCTGCGCAGCGGGGTGGATGGGTTGTTGATCAAGCCCTACGAGCTGGGTTCCGAATTTCTCGACATCATCCGCCAGGCGCTGGAAAACAACCGTCGCAAACGCGATACCGTCAGCCTGCGCGCGCTGCTGCCCGTGTTCGATCTGGCCAATACTTCGCTGCTGGATTTGACCCCCGCGGCCGCCGAGAAACGTGTTGTTCAGGCGTTGCAGGACGCTCTCCAGGCGCAGCACGCGGGCATGTATGTTCGCGGAAGTCGCCGGCAGGCGTACCGGCCGATCCGCGTGAGCGGCCGGCTGCCGGAACCCGGCGACGATTTCTGGTCTTTGCTGGAAATTAGCGGCGGGAATGAGCCGGGGGCTGTGCAGCACGTGCTTTTCAGCCGGTTGCAACAGGCGGATGACCGGCATGTGCTCGAGCGCATGAACTACGCCTGTTGCCTCGCGGCCTCCGTGCAGCGACAGAAGGAAAGCTATCTGTTTCTCGCCGCGCGCGAGCAGTTCGACCTGGAGTTCCAGCAGTCCGATATTCTGGTGTTTGCGCAGTTGGCGCAGCAAGCCGCCATGTTGATGGAGAATACGCGCCTGTTCGCCAACCTGACGCAGATCGCCCGCCGGATCGATTCCTCTACCGGGTTGATGCAGCAAAGCGAGCGCATGCGCCAGATCGAATCGGTCGTGCCGGCCATGCTCCCCGACATCAATAACCCGGTTCAGTCATTGAAAAACAGCCTGGTGCTGGCTGCGCGGCCGGAAAACCAGGGCAGCCGCGCCTACAGTTACCTGGCCATGGCGCAGAAGGAACTATACCGGCTGGAGGTGGCGCTCCAACGCCTGCTGGGGATGCTGCAACCGCCCCAGGCCGAACCGGCGCACGTTGAGGTGGAAAGCCTGATACAGCAGACAGTGGAACTGCTCGCGGCGCGTATCAAGGAAACCGGCGTGCAGGTGAAGACCAGCTACGGCCGCCCGCTGCTGCCGGTCACCGCGGTGCGCGGGCAACTCGAACAGGTGCTGCTGACATTGGTGGAAAATGCGCTGGACGCGATGCAGTCCAGGGCGGGTGAAAAGCTGCTGTGGATTGACGCGGCCTGTGAAAACGGCACTCTGTGCATCAGCGTGGAAGACAGCGGCCCGGGTATCGATGCCGCCGCGCGGGCGCAGATGTTCCGCCCGTTTTTCACAACCAAGCCCGGAGGCAGCGGGGTGGGGTTGGCGGCCGCCCAGCGCATCCTGCGCGATCACGGCGGCGACCTGGTGCTCGCCTCCTCGCGTCATGGCGGCGGCGCGCACCTGCAAGTCCGCCTGCCATGTTGATGGGTCAATGATTAATAAAGATTGTCCGGTCGAGGCGGCCGGACAATCTTTATTAATCATACCCCGCGTCTTGGGAAACACCGGCGTCCAACTGGCGTTTGTTCTCGCGCGCGGATGGTCCTCCGGGTGGCGGAAATGGCTTTTTGGAGGCCGGGTTCAGCCAGTCGACCCATACCGCCGGCCGGCGCTTTTCTGGCGATAGACGTTCAAAACCCACCAAAAATAGGCTGACGGCCAGCAGCCCCGTGCCCAGCCACTGCATCAAGCCCAGGCGCTCTCCCAGCCACAATTGCGACACCCCAATCGCCACCAGCAGCTCGCTCAGGCCCAGCAGCGAGGTTTGCATCCCGCCCACATGTTTCACCCCCAGGAATAGCAACAGCCGCGAAAGGGCGGTGATGGCGGCCAGCACCAGCACTGGCCACCACGGCACGCTGGCCGCGGGCAGGCTGCGGTCGAACACGGCATACGCGCCCATCACCGTGGCGCTCATCGCCAGCATGGTGTAGAGCGTTACGGTTGGCGCCGGCACCTCAAACAGCACGCGCTGGTTGATCATCAGGTGCATGGCGTAGAAGAAAGATGAAACCAGCATAAAACTGGCGCCAAGCAGATCCACCGTCTGCTGCGAACCAGTCTGCACGATCAGAAACACCGCCGGGAGCGAGATCACCAGGCGCAGCTTGGTCAATCGCGTGATCGGCTGGCGCTCCACGATCATCAGCAGCGCGATAAACAGCGGGTAGAACGAGTACAGCAAATGCCCCACGCCCGCTTCCAGGCTGCCGAGCGCGGTGAAGTACAGGATTGACCCCATGCCGTTGGCGAACCCGGCCAGCAGGCAGCCAAACAGGCCCACCGGGAAGATGTAGAAGAACTGGCGGCGGAACAGGGCAAACAGCACCAGCAGCACCGCCGCAGCAATGGTCGTTCGGAACGCGGTGACGGCGATCGGCGAAAAACCAAGCAGAATCGCCTGTTTCCCAAAGACTGGCGCAAGGCCGAGAAACATCGCGGATGTCAGCGCTGCCTGTATACCTTTGTTTCGCCGCAAGCGGTCCATAATCCCTCAAGTGTCGCTGTCTGAGCGGCAGCCGGCGTGTCTTATCCTAACAGGGCGTGGATTTCATCAATCAGGTCATCATTCATAAAGTCGCCCTTCTGCATCAGCGAGCGAATATGTCCATCAAGACGTTCGCGTTCGTATCCGGTCAGTTCCTTGGCCGTCACCACGATGACCGGGATGTCCTGCGTGTCGGGGTTGGCCTGCAGCGCATCCACCACCGAAAAGCCGTCCATTCCCGGCATCATCAAATCGAGGATGATCAGGTTGGGTCGCTCTTCGCGCGCGACGCGAATGGCCTCAATCCCATCACAGGCTTCGAAGATGGTGAACTCGCCCTGCGATTGCAGGATGCGGCGGATCAGCCGGCGGGCATCCGGCGTGTCGTCCACGATTTCAATGCGCGGGTAGCGGTCGAGTGACACCTTGCTCAGCGCCGCCAGCAGCCCGTCCTGGCGGTTATCGTCCATGGCTTTGGACTGTGGCGGCACCAGGTCTTTCGCCCAGCCCTCGCCCAAAATATCGCGTTCGACCGGCATGGTATGCCCGGTGCAGTTGATCACCACCGTTTCGTTGCTCTTCACCTGCCCGGAGCGCACCAGCTTGACCAGCCCGGCGACGGCCACCGCCGCGGCCGGTTCGACCGAAATACCTTCCATCTTGGCCAGGTAGTGCATGGCGCGGTGCGCTTCTTCGTCCGTCACAGACTCAAACGCCCCGCCTTCGCCATCGAGCATGCGCTGGCGCAGGATGGTGTACAGCCGCCCGGGGTCGCCGGTGGCCAGGGTGATGATCAGCGTGCGCGGCGAGACCACCACCGGAGCCTTCTCCAACCCCTGCTTCCAGCCGTGCACCATCGGCGCGCAGCCCTCGGCCTGGATGGCGGCGATCTTGGGTACGCGGTCGATCAAACCCATTTGCTTTAATTCTTGAAAACCCTTCAGCGTGGCTAGCGCGCCCAGCCCGCCGCTCACCGCCTGCACGTACCAGTCCGGCGCGCGCCAGGGCGTGCTGCCAGGTCCCAGGCGCATCCCCAATTGTTCCGCGATTTCGTAGGCCAGTGTTTTCATGCCTTCGGTGCACGAGATGCTCTTGGCGCCCAGGTCGTAATGCAGCCCGCGCTGCTGCGCGAACCGCCCGGCCAGTTCCTTTACCTGATCGTACGAGCCGGTGACTTTGATCACCTGCGTGCCATAGATCGCCACTTCGCGCATTTTTGAGGCGGGCACCAGGCTGGTCAGAAACGCCCAGATTTTGATCCCGGCGCGCGCAGCGTAGGCCGAATAGGCAATCGCCACGTTGCCGGTGGAAGCCACCACCATTTCGTGCACATGCGCTTCTTTCAGCATCTGAATTGTCACCGCCGCCTGGCGGTCTTTGAACGATGTTGTCGGCCCCTGACGTTCGTCTTTGAGGTAGATATTGGGGCACCCCAGCATCATCCCCAAGTTTGTGGCGCGGATGAGGGGCGTGCCGCCCTCGCCGATGCACAGCTCTGGGTTCGGGTTTTCCACGGGCAGCACCTCGCGGTAGCGCCACAGGTCAAAGGGACGGCCGGCCACAAGCTGCGGTAATTTGCCGGCCAGGGTTTGGAAGTCGTAGCGTGCTTCGCGCCACGCGCTGCCGCATTGCGGGCAGGTATGCTCGTCCGGTTTGTACCCGGCCTGATACCCGCAATCAATGCATTCGACAATGAAGTGTTGAGGCATTTCGATATTGTTCTTTCTGAATGACCGGCTAATCGCCGATAAGATGGTACTTGCGTAATGATGTTTCCAACGAAGCCAACAGGTCTTTCTCGCTCAGGCGGCCTTTCGCCAGGAGCTGTTGCCCAAAATCGGAGAGCTGCTTTTGCTGCTCTTTTGTCAGGTCTGCGCCGGTCAGGATGATCACCGGGATGGTGCGCAGTTCCACGTCGCTGTGCAGCCGTTCGAGCAGGTCGAAGCCGTTCAACCCGGGCATGAACAGGTCCAGCACGATGATATCCGGCCGTTTCTCGAGCAGGCTGTTCCAGCCCTCCACGCCGCCCTGGGCGGTGCTGACCTGGAACTTGCCGCTGTCTTCCAGCATCTTTTGCACCAGGCGCGTATCTTCGGGCGAGTCGTCGACGATGAGCACGTTGTGGATATCGCCGTTGTGGTTCAACCGGCCAATGGCGTTGATCAGGTCATCCTGCGCGAAGGGCTTGACCAGATAGTCGGCCGCGCCCAGGTTGATGCCTTTTTCTTCTTCCTCCAGGATGCTGCAAATAATCACCGGGATTGAGCGCGTTTCCGGGTCGTTCTTCAGGTCGCGCATCACCTGCCAGCCATCTCGTTCCGGCATCATGATGTCGACCGTGATCGCTGCCGGACGGATTTCTTTGGCGCGCTGCACCGCTTGTTTGGGGTCGGTCAGAGCAGTCACGGTGTAGCCGTGCGGTTTCAGGTAGCGCTCGTACAGGCTGATCACCTGAGAATCGTCGTCAATGGCCAGGATCACCCTGTCGCCCGAGACGATTTCCGGTTCGGGCTCGGGTTCCGGCTCAATCAGTGGCAGGGTGAAGAAGAACGTGCTGCCAATACCCACTTCGGAGCGCAGCAGGCCGATGCGCCCGCCGTGCATATCGATCAGCGAGCGGCAGATCGACAGGCCCAGGCCGGTTCCGCCGGTCTTGCGCGTCGGCGAGTCGTCCACCTGTGAGAAGGGTTGGAACAGCTTGTGTGTGTCCTCGGCGGCGATACCCGCACCGGTGTCGGTGACGGTGATCATCACTTCGCGCTTGCCGGATGGGGAATTGACCAGCTCGGCCTCGACCGTGATCGAGCCATCATCGGTGAACTTGGCCGCGTTGCTGATGAAGTTCAGCAGCACCTGGCGCACGCGGGTGCTATCTGCCCGCACCAGCGGCATATCCGGCCCGATATTCTGGCTCAGCCGCACCGTCTTGCCCTTGAGCAGCCCGGTCGCGGTCGACATGACGCTGTTAGCCATATCCGCCAGATTGACTTCCGAGAAGGATAGCTCCATCTTACCGGCTTCGATCTTGGAGAAGTCGAGGATGTCATTGATCAGGTTGAGCAGGTGCTGGCCGGAATTGTAGATCGCGTTCAGATCCTGGCTCTGGGTTTCATTAATCGGGCCGTCGATGCCTTTGAGGATCACGCGCGAGAAGCCGATGATCGAATTCAACGGGGTACGCAGTTCGTGGCTCATGTTGGCGAGGAACTGGCTCTTCATGCGGTCGACCTCACGCATCTCTTCCACCGCCTTTTGCGATACTTCGTAGGCGCGGGCGTTTTCGATGGCGATGGCGATCTGGTCTGCCAGAATTTGCAGCACGATCAGATCATCCTGGTTGAATGCGGCAGCTTGATTGGACTGCAAATCCAGCGCGCCAATCACCTGCGTGCCGAGCTTGAGCGGAATGCCCATTTCGGCGCGCGTGTCGGGCAGCAGAGGGTTGGGGAAGTGCAGCGGGCTTTTGGCGGTATCGCTGATGATCAGCGGCTCGCCCGTGGCGGTGACGCTGCCGACGACCGAGCGCGAGCCCACGGTCAGTTTGTGGCCGCGCTGTTTCATCTCCTGCCCAGCTTCGCCGGTCGACTCGCGGATGACAGCCCACTTGCGGTTGGGATCGAGCAGGAACAGCGAGACGTGGTAGAAGTTGAAGCGGTCGCGCAGGGTGTACACGATGCTTTCCAGCAACTGGTCCAGCGACAGGGTGCTGGTGGTATCGCGTGCGATTTCCGCCGCGGTTTGCAGTTCCAGCGCGCGCCGCTGGGCTTCGATCAGCAGGCGTTGCTTTTCCAGCGACACAGCGATGCCGCTGGCCGCCGCCTGCAGCCGGCGCACTTCTTCGGATTTGAACTCGATCTGCCGGCGGGACGATGTTGCGATGATGCCGATGACGCGCCCGGAAGCGACCAGCGGGATGATGCAGGAGCCGGTCACGCCGCCGCTTAACAATATCCCGCGCGTCGTATCATCCATGGGATACTGGCGAATATCGTGTACCACCAGCGGATCGTTCTTAATGGAGGTAAAAAATGGCAGCAGCGCGGCGCGGTAGCGCATGCCCACGCGCTGGTATTCGTGATCCTGATCGTAATGGCCGATCAATTCCACTTCCGCCGGTTCGCCTTCGCCGGTGTAACTGATCGTAGCGAGGCTCACGCGGTCTGTGCCGCTGGGCATCAGGTGGCGGGCGACGATCATTACCAGATCCTCGGCGGTTTTGGCTTGGGCGATAGCTTCGCTGACCTGGTACATTTGCCCGGTCTCGGACAGAGCGTTTTGGGTTTCCTGGAACAGGCGCATATTGTCCAGCGAAGTGCCCAATTGATCTGCCAGGGGTTGGACGGTACGCCGCACCTGCTCGCCAAAGGCATGTTTTTCCGCCGATTGCAGCAGCAGCACGCCAATCTGGCGTTTGCCGGCCCATAGCGGGAGCACACCCAGCGAGCGCACGCCTTCCTGCGTGAAACCGGTGGCGAGGTCTTTTTCCATCTGGCCGCCGGCGATATCCTCAAAATACGCCGGTGACTGGCGTAGCAGAAGGCTGGCGTAGGTCTCCAGCGGGTAATCGCCGCGAACCTCCATCTGGACGCCGGGGCGCACCCAGGTGGCGGCTGTGTGCATGGCTGTGATGGCGCCGCGGTTGTTCCATTCCAGGCTGATCAGCGCGGCGCGGTCGATTGCCGCCGCCTGCAAGCCGGAAGCAACCGCCGCGAGCATTTCGGCCGGTTCGCCCGCCAGAGCCAGGTTGTGGCTCAGATTGTACAGGTTCTCGGTTTCGTGTAGTGATACCTGCACCTGTTTGAGCAGGTTTTCGCGCAGGATGGTGTTGGAGAGCGCGTCGGTGGCGATCTGCAATACGCGGATTTCTTCCTGCTGCCACACACGCGCCGCGTCTACCTGCTCGAATATAATCAGGTTGGGGAACTGCCCGCGCCCGGGAACGTGCAGCACGAGAATGCTTTGCGCATCACGCGCCGCGAAGAAGTGCCGGTCGGGGAAGGGTAGCTCGGGCACCTGCTTGGCCATCCAGCCGGTTTCGCGCATCTGCTCGAGCACAAACGGCATGTCATCCTGCGAAAAATACCCGGCGGAACTACTCTTGCAATTGGGGCATACCCATTCATGCTCCACGTGCCAGGTGCATGCGCCGCCGTCTTCCATGGCATGGGCAAAATACACGCGGCTGGGCTGGGCGGCCTCGCCCAACGAGGCCAGCACTTCAGGCAGTGATTTGGAACCGTATTTGCTCAGGGTGGCGGCTACGAGGGCCACGTTGGCCTGATAACGTTCGCGGTTTTCAATCGCCGCCAGCGCTGCGCGAATTTCCTGGAACAGGTTGGCATTTTCCAGGGCGGTGGTGGCCTGCGAGGTCAGCGTCGAGAGCAGCTCGACGTGGATGGCGGTATAGGCGTCTTCCTTGTCATAATCGTGCAGGATCAGGCTGCCGACCGGGCGGTCACCGGCCAGCATGGGGATCGCCAGCAGCGAAAGGGGCATGCGCTCCGGCAGGGTGATGCCCAGGTCGACCAGCGCGGCTTCCATGTTATGCCCGATCAGTAGTGGTTTCTTGGTCCAGAAAATGTATCCGGCCACATCGTTGTCCAGCGGCTGGGCGGGGAGTTCCTGCCGTTCGCCGTCGACCAGCGCCACCGGGTAGGATACGGTGCGCCGGGCGCCGTCGAATTGGGTGATAATCAGGTGGCTGCAAGCCATCATCTGGCTGACAATGGCGCCTACCAGGTTGTAGATCTCCTGGGGCGAGGTCAGTCGGCTCAATTGCTGGCCGGCCTGGTTGAGTGTTGCCAGATCCTGGTTACGGGTGCGAATTTCCTGCTCGGCGCGGATTCTTTCGCTCAATTCCTGCTGCACGGTCTGGTACAGCTCGGCGTTTTCCAGCGCCAGGGCGAGCTGGTTGGCCACTTCCTGCACCAGCTGGCGGTCGTCCTCGCTCCACACGCGGGTGGTGTCGTCGACAATCTCCAGAATGCCGGCGCCGCGCTCGCGCATGCGGAATGGGGCGGCGATCACTGACGGGCCATTTTCGCCGTTGTGCGCCACCACGCTGTTCTGGCTCAGGCTCTGAATGCCTGCCTTGGTCCACACCACGTTCGAGGGCCGGAAGGAACCGGCCTCGGCGGCCACGCCGCTGCTGCTCAATGGGCCGGTGGACACCTTTTGGGGCTTCTCCGGCGCGCGCGGCTCGAATTTAGGCGCGGGGATTTCCGCGTTCGGCAGCAGTTGAACAAAACCCTGCCAGCGCGATTCATGCCCGTTCTTGCCGGTCTCGGTAAGGATGCTGACCCGTGCCGGAACCGGCTGCCCATCAGCGTGCAGGAAAATCACCTCCGCTTCTCGCGGAGACTGCGCTTTGCGAAACGCGCTTTGCAGCGCGCCGGCAGAATCGGGATGCAGGGCAAACTCGTCCACCGGCTGGCCGTTAAATGCCTCAGGCGCAATCCCCAGGCACTCCTCCACCTCGGGGCTGCAGGCCAGGTAGATCCCATCCGGCGTGCATTCCCAGTACCAACCCGCCGCGGGCGCGGCGGGCGGCTGGGTTTCAACCGGCGCCGCGGTCTGGATCTGCTTGAAGAGATTATCGAGACGGTTCTGCAGTGGTTTCTTGGACATGCTGGAGTATCTCCTGGGCCAGGGCGCGGTATTGAGCCGCGGCGCGGCTCTTGGGGGCGTGGGTGAGCACCGGCGTGCCGCTGATCGGGCTTTCGCGCAGTTTGGTATCAACGTCGATCATGGTAGTGAACAGGCCGGCGCCGAAACTCTCGTGTAGTTGTTCGGTCAGGTTGCGGTGCGTGCGATTGCGGCGGTCGTGCATGGTCAGCAACAGGCGGTAGGTGAGGCGCGGGTTGTTTTGCGCGCGCACGCGGCGAATGACCGCCATCATGTTGCGCAGCGCGTAAATGGAAAAATACTCGGGTTGGGTGGGGATGAGCAGCAGGTCGCAAGCTGCCAGCGCACCGAGCGTCACCGCGCCCAGGAACGGTGGGCAGTCGAGCAGTATGTAGTCGAACGCACCGCTGTCACGGTGCAATAGGTCTCGGATGGTCAGCTCGTAGCCTTTGCGCATCGGCAGAAAGCGCTCGGCCAGCCCCATCTCACTGTTGGCCGCCACCAGGCTGAGCCGTTCAATGGATGTGGGACGGCAGATCGAGCGTAGCGAGATCGAATCGAGCAGCAGGTTGGCCACCGACTGCTTAACGGTTTCCGGATCCACGCCCAGCGCGAGGGAGAGGTTGGCCTGTGCGTCCAGATCGACGACGAGGATGTTCTGCCCGGCTTCCGCCAGGGCCGCGCCCAGGGAAAGCGTGGTGGTGGTTTTTGCCACCCCGCCTTTTTCATTCGCCACAGCGATAATGGTTGCCATCGATGTTTGCCTTCCTTCCCAATCTATACGCCGTGATGCCCGTTATTGCCATTATTGCCATTATGGCCATTATTGCCATTGTGGCCGTTGCCGCCGGAAACGGCAGGCGTGCCGCCCGGCTGCAGCACCACCTGCGCCCGGCTGGCCTTCAGCGCCTTTTGCAGCTCTTCGACCGCCACGCGCAGCATGGTCTGTGGATCGTTGTGCTCGCGGATTTTGCTGGTGATTTCCAGCACCTTGCGCTCGCGTTCCGCGCGGCGCGCCGTCTGCGTAAACAGGCGCGCGTTTTCCAGCGCCAGCGCCACCTGGTCGGCGACTTCTTTGACGGTTTCCACTTCTTCCGGGTGCCATGCCTGGCCTTCTTCCGAGCTCTCCTGCAGGCGGATCACTGCGATGGTTTCTCCGCGCAGCTTTACCGGCACGCTGAGCACGCGCGCGCCGGATTCCTGCGCGGCGACCGGTTGGCCAAGCTCGACCGCGTTATGCACGTCGGGCAGTTCCAGCGTGTTCGAAGCGGTGACGTTGCCGCGCGCGTAACGGTAGGCGCTGTGCTGCTCGGCTTGATACTCGCGGTTCCACTCCTGCTGCAGATAGCGCTGGTGCACAACCTGGGCTTCATGCAGCGCTTGCGACATGTCGGCGTACAACTGGTTGTTGTATATGGCGATGGCTACCTGGTCAGCCAGAATGGAAAACAACTGGATGTCTTCTTCGCGGAACGCGTCCGGCAGTTCGCTCTGCACGTCGAGGG
>CALDSL010000464.1 GCA_937920255.1 uncultured Anaerolineaceae bacterium
CTAAAACAGGGGAATAAAAGCATCACGAATAAGAGCCGAATAAGGGCCGAATGGCGCGAAAGAACATTAACACGAATGAAAAGCCGAATAAAACCGGATAACACGAATAGGAACGAATGAAACCGTATAGCACGAATAGTTTTTTATAATTTTTCCTAAGGCTTTATTCGTGTCATTCGGTCGTATTCGGCTTTTATTCGTGTTAATGCTTTATTCGTCCCATTCGGCCAATATTCGGTTCTTATTCGTGATGCTTTTAATCCACCCACAGCCAAAGATAGTACAGGCTCATCAACAGGAACTGCGAGAGCAGCGCTGGCACAATCACCAGGCGCTTGTGGCGAATATTCTGGAACCAGGCCGCCAGGACGGCGAAGAACGGGAACATGATCAGCGCGTAGCGCCCGTAGCCCACCAGCGGGATCTGGCGGTCCGGGGCGGAGAACATCAGCACCACCGTGGCCACCAGAAACCACCACTGCTCGCGCTTGAGCCGCTTCCAGCCCCAGACGAGCGCGGCTATCGTCAGCAGGAACAGGACCAGGTCAGACCAGCCGCTGGTCATGTACCACGCGTTCTGGAATGCATTAAACATGCGCATCAGCGAAACCCACGGCCACTGCAGCCCGCGCTTCCAGAACTCTTCCTGCACCCAGGCATACGATGGAAAACCGGCGGCATAGCGCCAGGCCATGAACAGGGCGGTGCCCATCAGCGGGGTGAACGGCACGGCCAGCAGCACCCAGTCAACCAGTTTCCTGCCCGGCGCGCGCAGGGCGCGAAACACTTCATACCCCAGCAGGATGGCCAGCGGTACGCCCGTGCCGTGGCTCAGACCGGTGGCCAGGCCGTACAGGCTGGCCGGGAAGAAGCGCCGGCGGCGCGCCGCCTGGTAGGCGAGTAGAATCAACATCAGCGAGAGCGCATTCGGAAAAGGCGCGAACAGGAAAAAGCTGGTTGGTAGCAGTAAGGCGGCTACGGTTGCACCACGCGCGGCGGTGAGGCCATAATCTTCTTCCACCAGTTTGTACATTACCTTGAGCGCCACCAGGGTGGCCAGGTTGCTGATGATCATCAGCGCCAGCAGCGAATTCATCCCGGTCAGCGCCACCAGGGCTGCGCCCAGCAGCGGGAAGAGCGGGAAAAACACGGTCGACTGCACCGCGGCGTAACCGTTCTCGACGATACGCTGGTAGTGGATCGCGTCCCAGCGCTGCCAGAACCCGAGCAGTGGCTCCGCCAGCCCGCCGGTGATCGGTTCCAGTTCGTAGTACAGGTCCATGTTGGGCATAAACGGCACCCCAACCGCCCAAACCCCGAGCGGCCAAAGGGTGAGGATGATGCGCGCAGCCAACCAGATGGTGATGCTCCAGCGCCAGGCAGGAGATAATTTCGCGAAGCGGTCGATGATCCTTTGCATACCGTCCATTATAATGGTTCCAATTGGTCGTACCAACGAACACCCTTGTAAAGTGGAAGATTGATATAATTTTTTCACCGACAGTTTCGTTAAATGCACAGGGAGGGAAGCTTCATGGTGAAGAGATTGTGGCTGTTGTGCCTGGTTGTGCTGTCCGCGTGCACCTATCTACCGGAAATAACACCGCCGACCCCCGCGCCCTGCCCGACGATGGCGCCCTGCCCCACGGCCGCGCCCTGCCCGGCCGGTTGCCCCGAACCAACCCTGCTTCCCATCCCTACGCTGACTGAAATCCCGCCGGCTGCGGCTCCCACCGAAGCCGCGACCGCCCTGCCAATGCCAACCGAGGCTGCGCCTCCTCAGGCTAAGCCATCTGCGGACGCTTGGTATGTGATTGAAGCTGGCATGCCGCGTCTGGAAACCAACTTCGCCAACCCCGAGCTGGGCTGCGGCTGGATTGGGATCGGCGGGCAGGTGCTGGATGCGGTCGGCGAAGCCGAGTTGGGACGCGTCGTTGTGGTTGGCGGCGTGTACAACGGCATCAGCGTGGATCTGGTGGGCCTATCCGGTTCCGCGCCGCTGTTTGGCCCGGCCGGTTTTGAGCTCCGCCTGCCGGACGAGCTCTCGCTCTCGAGCCGCTTGTTCATCCAGGTCTACGATCTGGACGGCGCGCCGCTTTCCGACCCGGTGGCCGTTACCGCCCCGGCAGACTGCGACCAGACGCTGGTGATGGTCAATTTCCGCAAACAGGAATAATGGTTGGTGGTTCAGGTGAAGTATAATTAACAGCCAGCGATGGACACAGACTTCACATTCGACCGCGTGGTAGAACGAGCCTTCCGGGGCTGGTGGCTGGTAGCGGCCCTCACGATTTTGGGCGGCTTGCTGGGTTTTGCGTTTTCGGCGATGCGCCCGGCCCTCTACGAAGCCCGGGCTGAATTCACCTTTAACATCGACTTCGCGCGCACCGGCATTCTCAGCGATGTGGAGCAGGACCAGGCGTTCGAAGCCCTCTCGGACATCATCTTTTCCAGCCAGGTGTTCGAGCAGACTGTTTCCGACGCCCAGGCGCAGGGTATCTCGATTGACCTCGCCTCCCTGCAGGCCAATATCAGCAAGGAACGCGCTCTGAATAACTGGATTTTCCGCTTGCGGATGCCCGATCCGCAGGACGCCGCCGCAGTCGCCAATCTGTGGGGAGCGCGCGCGCTGGCGGCGCTGGAAGAAACCTCGCGCGCCGCGCTGGAGGTGGGCGTGCTGCAATCGCATCTGGACGGTCTTGAGCGCTGCCTGTCAACCTCTGTGGCCAGCGATCCGGTGCAGGGCGCGTGCGCGGGAGCGTCCCTGCCGGAGATTCAGTTGGATATTGCCAGCGCGGGCGAAGCCATCACCGCCGCGCGCACGGCGAGCCGCGGGATGTTGCCCGGCATGGGCTTCCAATGGACACAGCAGGCGATGCCCGATGCGCGGCCAGTCGCCTACGGACGCGCCGGTCTGGTGCTGGCCGGCGCGCTGGTGGGGCTGCTGGCGTCCGTCTTCCTGGTGGAACTGGGGCTGGCAGACCGGATCGCGGGCCGGCGCCATGCGTGAGCGGCTGCTTGCCGTTGTTTGGGCGCTGCTGCTCCTGCTGCTGCCGGTGACCAGCATGCCCCTGGTGCAAAAAATCGTGCGTTCCAGCACGGTGGCTTCGCCGTCGCTGCTGCTGCTGGCGTTGATGCTGGTGTTGTGGCTGCTGCCGTACCTGCTGCGCCGTGGACATCTGCCCGGCGCGTTCTGGCCGCTGGGCGCATTTACACTGGCGGCGCTGATCTCCTGGGCGGCGAGCTTTTTTCTGGCCACCCCTTCCTACAAAGGCGTTTCCGTCATCAGCGAGGGCGCGCAGGCATTTATCACCCTGGCCATTGGGCTGGCGTATTACCTGGTGAGCAGCACCTGGGTTTCCAGTAGCGACAGGCTGCAAGCCACCCTGCGCTGGATCAACATTGCCGGGCTGCTGATCATCGTGTGGTCGGCGGCACAGGCTGCGGCCTGGTTCAGCGCCAACCGTTATCCCGGCTGGATGCGTGATTTTCAAGATCTGCTCTCGCTCGGCCCGCTCTACCGCCAGCGCGTGACCGGTTTCGCGCTCGAACCGTCGTGGCTGGCGCACCAGTTGAACATGCTCTACCTGCCGGTGTGGCTGGCGGCCACGGTGCGCAACACCAGCGCCCACAACCGGCGCGTGCTGGGGATTACGCTCGAAAATGCGCTGCTGCTGGGCGGCGTGGCCACCATGGCGCTGACCCTCTCGCGGGTGGGGTTTCTGGCGTTCCTGGCGATGCTGGCGTTCCTTCTGTTGCGTCTGGCAATCTGGCTGGTGCGGCAAATGCAAGGCTGGCTCGCGGCTCGTATTCGCGCCCCCTGGCTGGAACGCCCGGCCGGCCGCGCGATGATCACTGCTGCCATTGTGACGCTACTGCTGGTTGTCTCGCTGGCGGCCGCGTTTGGCGGGCTGTACGTGTTCAGCAAGGTCGACCCGCGCATGGCCAATGTGTACGACCTGATCTTCCTGCGCGACAGCGGCTTCGCCATATATGCCAACCGGTTGCAGTTTGGTGAGCGTGTTGTCTACTGGCAGGCGGGCTGGAATATCTTCGAGCAATATCCGCTGCTGGGCGTCGGTCTTGGTAACGCCGGTTTTTATTTTACCGACGCGCTGCCCCCCAACGCCTGGCAGTTATCCGAGGTGCGCCGGCTGATGTGGCACGCCGGCGGGTTGTTGAACACCAAAAACCTGTGGGCGCGCCTGCTTTCGGAAACCGGTATAGCCGGTTTTGCTTTCTTCATTTCCTGGCTATACTTAGGTTTCATATCCGCCCACAGCCTGCTGCGCCGCGCCAACCCGCTGCAGGTGACGATGGGCTATGTGGGCATTTTTGTGCTGCTGGCGCTCATCTTCGAAGGCTTCAGCATCGATTCCTTCGCCATGCCTTACTGGTGGGTATCATTGGGTCTGGTCACGGCCGCATTCCGGCTGCGTCCCAGGCCGTCGGAAAAAGCGAACGTATTGGGAGAGTGATTGCATGCAACAAAAAAACAACACCATCTGGATCGTTATAATTGTCGCCCTGGTACTGGCTATCTGCTGCTGTATCGCTGCCGTCGCGCTGGGGGCGGGCTTGTTTATTTTCAACGCAAGCAGCAACATCGAAATCGACATGCCGCAGGTGACGCTGATCCCGCCGTTCGAGCCGGAAGCAAAACAAACGCCAGTGGCATTCCCCACCCCCATGCCACAGCAGGAAGAGGTTGACGTCAGCGCCGCACAGCAAACGCTGGATACGCTCCAGTCCGCGGAAATTCCGCCCAACGATGTGCGCGAAGTGGCCCAGCGTTTGAAAGGTATCCCAAACATCCCCGAGACGGTCGAGACCCCGCCGGATTACAACGTCGGCGATCGCGAAACCTTCTTCGTCTCCAATGTAGACACCAACGAAACGCGCGAAGCCACCCTGGTGTTGCGTTATGAAACCGACCACGCCTATATCTGGGTCGAGGAGGGTGTCAGCACCAATTCGGATGAGGTGGCAGCGCTGGCGCTGGAATTTGAGAACAAGATTTACCCCACCAACCGCAACTTCTTTGGCAGCGAATGGACGCCCGGCATCGACAACGACCCGCACGTGTACATCTTCTTCGCGCGTGACCTGGGTGACAGTATCGCCGGGTATTTTTCCTCCAGCGATTCCGTGCACCCGCTGGCGCACCCGTACTCGAACGGGCGCGAATCCTTCTTCCTCAACGCCGATAACCTTGGCATGGACGAAGAGGCGTACAGCGTGCTGGCGCACGAGTTCCAGCATATGATCCACTGGTATCGCGACTCAAACGAGACATCGTGGATGAATGAAGGCTTCTCGATGCTGGCTGAATTGCTCAACGGCTACGAAACCGGGTACTTTGACTACCTGTACGCCTCGCAGCCCGACCAGTCTTTGAATGACTGGCCCAATGATTCCAGCGCCACCACGCCCTATTACGGCTCATCTTTCCTGTACCTGGCCTATTTCCTTGACCGCTTTGGCGACGACGCTACCAAAGCTCTGGTGGCCGAACAGGAAAACAACCTGGAGAGCGTCGACCTGGTGCTGAGTAACCTCGGCGCGCGCGATGCGCAATCCAACCAGTCGGTCAACGCCGACGATGTTTTTGCCGACTGGGTGGTGACCAACTACCTGCACGACAGCAGCGTTGGCGACGGGCGCTATCAGTACGGCAATTACAGCGGCGCTCCGCGTACCAGCGACACGGAAGAGATCAACAACTGCACAGGTGACTGGCAGAACCGTTCGGTCAACCAGTATGGGGTGGACTACATCCGCGTGTCGTGCAATGCGCCCGTCACGCTGAATTTGGAAGGCACGCAGGAAGTGGGGCTGGTGCCGGAAGATCCCTATTCCGGACAGTACGCGTTCTGGTCCAACAAAGGCGACGATTCCGACATCACCCTGACCCAGTCATTCGACCTGACTCAGGTGAGCGGCCCGGTGGAGCTGCAGTATCGGGTATGGTATGACATCGAAGAAGATTACGATTACCTGTACCTGACCGCTTCGGTGGACGGTTCGACCTGGAAGATTGTTGACACTCCGAACTGCACCCTGGAAAACCCATCTGGTAACAGTTTTGGCTGCGGTTATAGCGGCGTCAGCGCCGGCTGGATTGAGCAGACGGTCGATCTATCCGACTTTGCCGGCCAGCAGGTGCAGTTGCGGTTTGAGTACATCACCGATGGCGCCGTGAACGGCGAAGGTTTGCTGCTGGATGATGTCAGCATCCCCGCTATCGACTACAGCACCGATTTTGAAACCGATGACGGTGGTTGGGAACCGGCCGGTTTCGTGCGCGTGCAAAATCGGCTGCCGCAGACCTACCGCGTTTCGATCATCCGCGAAGGCAGCCAGACCACGGTGGAAACCTTCACCCTCGCTCCCGGCGAACCGCTCAGCGTACAGCTTGACTTTGGCGGCCAGTTGGACGATGCGGTGGTCGTGGTTAGCGGCACCGCGCGTTACACCCGCCAGGACGCGGTCTACCGCTTCTCGTTCCAGCCCTAAATCGCCGGGGTAATCGAAGAACCGTGCTCGCACGGCTGCTGGGTTGATCTTCCCAGCAGCCGTTCATATTGAGCATAAATTTCCGCAATCTCTTCAGAGGCGTCTTTCACATAGGGGATGCCGCTTTCCAGGCGCTGGAATAACCCGGGCTCTTCCATCACGCGCCGCATCTGCCGCGCCAGGTCTTTGACGTCGTTGAGGGCAAAGGTCAGCCCGCTCTTCTCGTTCTCCACCAGCTCGGCCATGCCGCCCAGGTCCGTGGCGATCACGGGGATGCGCATCTTGAAGGCTTCCAGGATCACAGTGGGGCAGTTTTCGTACCAGCGCGACGGCACGATCAGCACGTCGATGTTTTCCAGCACTTCGAACACCCTGTTCCCCTGAAACGGCCCGCAGAAACGGACGGCGTAGTGCCCGCCGGTCATTTTTTGCATGCGTCTATAGTAGGCAGGGTCATCCTGGCTGCGTCCCCAGATCTGAAGCGAGCAGGCATGGCCGGCGTTGATCAGTTCCATCATAGCCGTAACGATCATATCGACGCCTTTGTGGCTTTTCATCTGCCCCATGTAACCAAAGTGAATGTGCAGCGGCTGCTCGCTGGTGTGTTTGGGTTTGATGTGGCTTGGTCGGTCGACGCCGTGCCGGATCATAACCGTGTTGGGGTGAATATAGCCGTACTCGGCATATTTCTGGAGAATAAACTGCGAAGGCGCGATGATCAGATCGGCCTGGTTGAAGGCGTTCGTCATCACCTCGTGCCGGTCAGATACTTCGGTGCTCTTGCGCTTGGCAAACGATGTGTACTGCGCGATGGTCCAGAAGGCATCCGCCATCACCGGTGAGGCTTCCTTGAGGTAATAGAAGCGGCGTTTGCCTTCCAACAGGCAGCGGCCGCATTTTTCGTCCGTATCCGGGCCGCTGCACAGGCTGGAATCCACGTGCATCAAATTAAGCCGCGGGCACATGAAGAAATACTCGGTCAGGGTGAGCACGACCGGGATGCCCATCTCATGGGCGGTGTGGATTACCTGGCCGCCCAGCAGGTAACCGCTGATCAGGTGGATAAGATCAAATTTCCCGCGCTCAAGGACGGGTTTGAGCGCCTGGCCGATCATGGGGTTGTCGTACAGGTTGGTGAATTCGTTTCCAGCGTAGATATCGAACGAAAGCCGGTGCACCTGAAAACCATCCTGTTCGACGGTGGACACCTCGGGAACGGGGTGGTTGAGATGGCCAATGGTGAAAACTTCAACGTGATGGCCATGCTGCGCGAGCCATACAGCGATTCTTTCTGCTGCTCTCTCCGCACCAGTATTTTGAAGGGGTGGGAACCCGTGTACGGCAACTAATACGCGCATAATCTCCCTATGATATTTGCTGTCTTAAAAAGCCATCGAGGGCGATCGGAAGAATTCCGCTGACCGCCCCCGATGTACCACTATATGATCCTGCGGTAATCTTACTCCATCGGGGCTGGAACGCGCAGGCGGTCCAGTTCCTGTCGAAGCTCCAACCGGCGCTGTTCCGCGGCGCTGCGCACTTCGCGCTTGACCTGCTGGGTGTAGTCGTTGATATCGTTCCGCAGAGCGGGTCCCGATTTGGGGGCCAGGAGCAATCCCAACCCCGCGCCAATAAATCCCCCCAATGCTGCTCCAAAAATCAATGCTCCAAGCTGACGCATACTTTCCTCCTTCTTGTGTTGGTCCGCTTGCGGTAATTATATAGGATTTTGAGCGGTTTGGATACTTCTCGGCGGGTTGGAGTTCCAGTGAGAGATTCCCAGGCGCACAAACAGCAGCGGGGCCAGCGCGGAAATCCACACCCCAATCAGGGTGTAGCGCGCGTAGCGCAGCACGTAGCTGATGATATCTTCATTGCGTGGCAGTACAGCGCCCAGACCGTACCACAGGAGAAAAACGCCCACCGCGCCGACGGCATAACGCGCCAGGCGGTGCAGGGGTTTGCCGGCGGCTTCGAATACGCCATAGCGCTTGCGCAGCCAGCTTGCCCCGGCCAGCAGTCCAAACCAGGTGCCGGCGATGGTGAAGATGCCGTCCAGGTTCAACGGGTCAATGGTCACTTCAGGCGCGGCGCGTAATGAGTTGGCCACCCAGGTTTGCGGTAGCATGAACGCGGGCGTCAACGCAAAGGTCAACAGGCTGAGCAGGATGATTGCCAGTGACGACCCAGCCGCGAGAAGGAACTGTTGCCCCAGCGTTCGGCGTTCGACCCAGGTGCTGACCGGCGCGTCGAAGCGGGTGAACAGCAGCACCAGCAGCCCGCCGATCGTCCAACCTGCCAGCACATCCGTGAGAAAATGCACGCCCAGGTAGATGCGCGAAATGCCCACCAGGAAGATCACCACCAGCATGATCACTGTCACCCGGCGCTGGCGCAGTTTTGCCGCCAGCAGGCCGAAGATCCCCGCTGAGCTGAGCGAATGCCCCGAGGGCAGGCCAAACGACGTTTCAGTGGAAAAGGCCTGCACGCGCGGGTCAAACCAGTAGGGCCGCGGGCTTTGACCGAGCAGCTTGAAGAATGTGCTGCTGAACTGGGTCAGAAGCAGCATCATTCCCATGCGGATGCCAATGCTTGCATCGACGCTCCAGTACAGGGCCGGCATCATCAACAGGTAAAACTCTTCCTGCCCCAAAAAGCTGGCAGCACGCATGGGTACAATCAGCCACTGGCCGAGGCTCTGAAAAAACAGGGTTACCGCGATTTCGAGCGTATGTATGGCTTCCATATGATCCTTTGCAACGTTGCGGTTTGGATATTTCTATTGTACACTTTATCCATGGAAGGCACGGAAAAACGATATTGGGATCTACCCTCCATTCTCCTGCTGGTCGCGGCGCTGTGGGTGGCTGCGCTTCGCCTGTGGCTCACCGATTGGACGGACCAGTTGGAGCGCGTGCAGGTCCTCACCTTGCTGGGCATTATCTTCGGCCTGTTGCTGGGGAAGAGCATGTTTTCCGCCACGGTGGTGCGCTGGCTGGTGTTCCTCTACAGCCTGGTGATCCTGCCCTGGCAGATCGCGTTTCTGGACGAAAGCCCGGTGTATGTGCTGCGGCTGATGGTCATCAATGGCCGCCTGAGCAGCACGCTGACCACGTTTTTGCGCAACCAGCCGGTGCAGGATTCGATTCTGTTCATTGTCACCATGGCGATCCTGTTCTGGTTTATCGCGGTGATGTCATCCTACATGCTGGTGCGTTATAACCGGCCGTGGGTGCCGGTAGGCGTGGCGGCCATCGCTGTAATCCTGATCGAGTATTACCACCCGTTTATGGTGCGCGGTTCGTTCCTGACAGCGGCTTTCATGTTCTTCGCGTTGATGCTGTTGGGACGCCTGCACTTCCTCGCCAACCGCCGCGATTGGGAAGAAAACAGGGTCACCGTGGATTCCGAGGCCGGGTTCGATCTCAGCCGGGGCACCATCGCCACTGGCCTGTTGCTGATCGTGCTGGCCTGGAATATCCCCACCGTGATGCGCATGCTCACCCCTGGTACGGCCGAGCAGCGCTGGTTTGAGGTCTCCTGGCAGTCGATGCGCGAGCGCATGAGCAACATGGTCGCCAGCCTGCAAAGCCCATCCATCACCACCTCAGCCGATTTTGGCAATAACATGGCGCTGGGAACCGGCGCGACGCTGGGCAACGAAAACCTACTGATGGTCATTCCCGAAGAGGAAACCCCCACCGACCAGCGTTTCTACTGGCGCGGCCGCAGTTATGACTATTACGAATCCGGCAACTGGAGCAATTCCTTTGCCAGCATCCACGATGTGCCCGCCGGCGACCTGGCCGGCTGGCAGTACCCCGATTGGGGTCCCGCGGAAAAAGTAGGCATGACCTTCCGTTATATCCTCGGGCCGGGGCGGACGATTTATACGCCTGGCCTGCCGATCAGCGTCAGCCGGTCAACCCGCTCGCAGGTGCAGTCGATTTCCGATGAAGAGATGGATATTGTCGCCATCATGGCCGAGGAATCGATGAACGGTGGGGAAGTGTACGACGTGGAAGCGTATGTCATGACGCCCACCGAAGCCATCCTGCGCAAAACTCCCACCAATTATCCAAAGTGG
Source organism: uncultured Anaerolineaceae bacterium (assembly GCA_937920255.1). Classification (GTDB taxonomy): domain Bacteria; phylum Chloroflexota; class Anaerolineae; order Anaerolineales; family Anaerolineaceae; genus CALDSL01. The sequence goes on from CALDSL010000464.1 coordinate 10,604, forward strand.
GTCACCGACACCTACCTGCAGCTTCCCGAGAACTTCTCGCCGGCTGTTCGCCGGCTGGCGGAGCAGATCACCGAAGGTCTGGATACCCCGTACGACAAGGCTCAGGCCATCACCGAGTACCTGCGCGACAACATCGAATATGCCACTGAGATTGACGCGCCTCCTGCGGATGCGGATGTGCTGGAATGGTTCCTGTTCACCTACAAAAAGGGTTACTGCAATTATTACGCCACAGCCGAGATCATGATGCTGCGCTCGCTGGGCATCCCGGCGCGCATGGTCAACGGGTTCGCCGAGGGGCAGTTGATCCGTGATGGGAATTATTACCTGATCAAGCGCAACGACAGCCACGCCTGGCCGGAAGTGTTCTTCTCCACTGTCGGTTGGGTGCCATTTGAGCCGACCGTGTCGCAGCCGGAAGTGGTCATTCCGCCCGGCGATGAGGATGCCGGAAACAACGCCGGCCTGCCGGTGCCGCCCATTCGCACCCGCATGGAGGAGGATAGCTTCGCCGCGCGCGACCGTGAGCGTTTTGAGCCCGACCCCGAAGAGTACGACGGCACGTTTGGCGCTGCCACGCGCCCAATCCCCTATGGCTGGATCGTGTTTGCGGCGTTGTTGCTCCTGGCGGCCATTGCGGTGTACCTGCGCGCGCGCCTGATCGCTTCCGGGCGCTGGCGGCCGCTGGCGCAAGTTCTGGCGGGTAATCTGCGGCGGCGCGGCGGCGTGCCGCGCTGGCTTGACCAGTGGGCGCGCTATACCGAGCTGTCAGCGATTGAGCGCATCTTTGCTGGCACAGGTCTGATGGTGCGTTTCCTGGGCGGCAAGAGCCGGTTGGATCGCACGCCGACCGAACAGATCGAGACCCTGGTCGGGCTCATGCCGGAAAGCGCGCAGCCCGCCCGGGTGGTCCTGGAAGAGTACCAGCGCTCGGTCTACAGCCCGTATCCGGTCGACGTCGAGCAGGCGCGCCAGGCGAGCAACCAGTTATGGAAACAGGCTTTGGTCACCTGGTTCCGCCGGCGGCTGCGCATCGAAGTGCAGGTTTCCTGAGCCTAGACCGCGTCCCACACCCCAGTGACCAGCCGCAATAGTTGAGCGATGCCCAGACGCAGCGGTTCCAGCTCGATATATTCGGCTGTGGTGTGCGCTCCTCCGCCCATGGTCAGGCCGACGCACACCGCCGGCAGCCCGCGCGACAGTGGAATGTTGGCGTCGGTGGAAGCAATTTCTGGCCGCGGCGCCACGCCAACGTCCTGCAGGCAGCGCTCCGCCAGCTGCACCAGCGGGTGGTTGCGCGGGATGGATCCGCTCGGTCGCAGGCCAATCGGTTCCATTTCAAAGCTTACGCCATCCCTGGCGGAATCGTTGACGATTTTTCGCACGGCGGTGACAGCCGCCTGCAAGGTGTGCTGTTCTTCGGATCGCAGATCCAGGTCCATGTGCGCTTCGGCAGCGATGGTATTGATGGACGTTCCCCCCTGGATGGTGCCAACGTTCAACGTGGTGCGCGGGCTGCGCGGAAGGGTCAGCGAGACGATGTGCGCTACCACCGCTGCCAGGTGGTGCACCGCCGAGGGCTTGCCATAATCCACCCAGGAATGGCCGCCGCGCGTGCGCGCGGTGATGCGGTAGCGCTCCACGCCCAACCCGCGGTGGTAAATCTGCCCGAGGCCCATGCCCTCCAGCACCAGGTAGGCGCGCGGAGTCGCGCCAAATTGATCGACCACGGCGCGCATCCCGCGCAGGTCGCCCAAACCCTCTTCGCAGGTATTGGCGGCCAGCCAGATGTCACCCGGCGGCGTGAAACTCTGTTCGCGCAGCAGGGTGGGGATCATAATCAGCGCAGCCACGCCGAGCGAGTTATCGCCGATCGCCGGGCCAAAGACGCGGCCGGCATCCGATTTTTGCGACAGCTTGATCGTCACCGGGTGGACGGTGTCCATGTGCGCCGAGATGACCACCGGCCTTCCCGGCCCGCCCGCGAGCCTCCCCAACGCGTTCCCGGTGGAATCCACATGCACGTCTGCCAGCCCGTCCCGCTGGAACTGGTCGACAACAAAGGCGGCTTTTTCCTGTTCGGCAAAGGTCGGGGATGGGATCTGTTGGATCAGACATACCAGATCCAGAAGCTGTTTGAAGCCAGCGGTGGATAGATTGTTCATGCTTTACGCACCATATGTTGGAGGGCTTCCAGGCGCGCCTGCGCCAGCGCAGGCAGGGCTCCCATGCAGTAGAAGGGGTCGCTGCCTTCAACAGTCAGCGAAGCGGAAATGTTGCCAAATAGAACCGCCTGGAGCGGGGAATAGGTGTTGCGATAGCCGCTGAGAAAACCGCCGCAGAAGGAATCGCCCGCGCCGGTGGGGTCGACCACCCGGGCGGGGTAGGCAGGGATGATCCAGCGCGCGCGGCTGGCATGGTCGTACAGGTACTGGCCGTTGGCGCCGCGCTTGATTACGATGATCTCGCAGCCATAACCGGCCAGCGTCTCCGCCATCTCCCACAGGTCGGTGCTGCGCCCCTGAAACAGGTTGAGCAACTTTTCCTCGGCCGTCAGGAAGGCAGTGATGCCATTGAGCAGGGCGGGCATGTTATCCCAGAACGAAGGGTTCATGTACCCGGCAGAAGGATCCACGGTGATGGTGGAGATATGCCCGCCGCGCAGAGTCGGCGGAACCATGGTGTGGCTGAGATAATCCAGCGGGCACAGGTGGGCGGAACTGCAGTCCATGTAGCTTTGCGGCAGATCGTTCAGCCGGATGGTCATCAGGTTGGGGGTGACGCGGCTGTCCACCAAGCCGTCAGGCGGCGTAAAACCGAGTAGCGATTTGGGGTACGGCAGCCCCAGGCGGGAAAAATGGCTGACCGGGTTGCCAAACTGCGGCTGAAAATCATCGCTATAGGCCACGAAGGCGCGCATGTCCACCGATTGGGGCAGCACGCGGATCCCGCTCAGGTCAAAGCCAAACTGGCTCATGCGCCCCAGCCATTCCTGCGGGAAATCTTCTCCCACGCGGGCCACCAGGCCGCAATTGCCCCGCTCCCAGATGCCCAAACCGGCGGCGCTGTTCACCAGGCTGCCGCCCAGCACGTCCAGGAATGGCTTTTCCCGGGTGAGAATGAAATTGCGTTTCAGTTGTCCGATGATCACATGGGTAAGGAGGGGTCCGCTTTCCATTGTGATGATTATAGCAAAAAAGCGCCCCGCCAGATGTGGTCTGGCGGGGGAACAAATTGAAAGGAATGCTATTTACTTGTCGTCGCCCATGTCGGAGATCAACCGCATCAGGCCGAGAACACCCAGACCCAGCTTGACGCCGTCGCCCGGGCTGATGGACGGTACCGTGCGCTCGCGTTCGGCGCGTTCAATGACAATCTGCGCGGCGGCGAGGCCGGTGATCGCTCCGGCGATCAGGCCAATAATCAAAGTGCGTTTCTTCCAGCTTTGCATTTGTTTCATTTAATCCTCCCAAAAATGCGCTTGTGTCCCCCTCGAACAAGATTATGAACGGCCTACCAACCGGTTCTTCAGTCTGCGCGCGGCAGCGTAGGTGGATTTGGTCTTAATCACCGGTGCCGACACTTTATCGCTGATCGTGCAGGCGATTTGCGAGACGCGGATCATGTAATGCTGCACAGTCGCCGCCGCGTTGGGCGTGACTTTGAGCAGTTTTACCATGACAAAAATGAACCCTCCCACCACGGCGAGCATGATGATGCCGCCAAAAATGGATGGGATGAGAAGCCAGATCAGGGAAATATTGGCCCAGTGCGAGTCTTGATCATTCCCCATACCCGCGGTGGTAACAATCGCCAGAACCGTCAGCGCAATCACAACCAGACCTGCCAGAATGACCGGAAAGGTTACCCGCCAGAACGACTGACGGCGGTGATTGCGCATCGCCTCAGCCTGAACAGCAGTAGAAAGCAAAGGTTGTGGTTCCATAGAGATTATTGTAGCATAAACGATATTTTGAGAAAGTAGGGGTTACCATAAATAAGTCGGGAAAGTTATGCAAACGGGAAGGCGCGTACCGCTTCCACCACCCGCGATTGGTCCGCTTCGGTCAGGGTGTTGTAAAAGGGCAGGCGCACCAGCTGATCGCTGACCTGTTCCGTCACGGGGCAGTCGCCCGGCTGGCCGCCAAACTGCTGGCCCATGGGCGAGGCATGCAGCGGCAGGTAGTGAAAGACGCTGTAAATGCCCTGGCTGCGCAGGAAGGCGATCATGGCCTGGCGCTGCTCCAGGTTGGGCAGGAGCATGTAAAACATGTGGTACGACTGTTCGGCTTCTTCGGGAACATGCGGCAACCGCACGCCGTTGATTTGCGCCCATTCTGTAAGCTGCGTGTAGTAATAGTCCCAAATGCGCTGGCGTTTGGCCTGGATTTCGCGCCACTGCTCAAGCTGCGCGAACAGGAACGCCGCCAAAATATCCGAAGGCAGATAGCTCGAGCCAACATCCACCCAGGTATATTTATCCACCTGTCCGCGGAAGAAGCGGCTGCGGTTGGTGCCTTTTTCGCGGATGATCTCGGCCTCTTCGACCAGTTTCGGGTCATTGATCAGCAGCGCGCCGCCTTCGCCGCAGGTGATATTCTTGGTCTCGTGGAAGCTCTGGGTGGCCATGCAGCCAAACGTGCCCAGCAGGCGACCTTTGTACTTGCCAAACAGCCCATGGGCGTTATCCTCCACCACCGGGATGTTATGCCGGTTGGCGATGTCCATGATCGTGTCCATTTCACATGCCACGCCGGCATAATGCACCGGCAGGATCGCGCGCGTGCGCGACGTGATCATGCCTTCCAGTAACGTTTCATCCAGATTGAGCGTGTCGGGGCGCACGTCGATAAACCGAATCACCGCGCCGCGCAGCACAAAGGCGTTGACCGTGGAAACAAACGTGAAAGATGGGGCGATGACCTCATCACCGGGCTGGATATCGAGCAGCAGCGCGGCCATTTCCAGCGCGTGCGTGCAGGAGGTGGTCAGCAGCACCTTTGGCACGCCCAGCTCTTTTTCCAGCAGCAGGGATGCCTGCTGGGTGAAGTACCCGTCGCCGGAGATGTGCGAACGTTCGATGGCCTGCGTGATATACCCCAGCTCAGTGCCGACCATGCTGGGCTTGTTGAAATCCACGATTGGATACTTCATAGCTGCTCCGTTTGCGTCTGGCGGGATGGATGCAGAAATTATACGTCTTTGCGCACCAGGATGGTGAAATCGTACAGACCGTAATCGTGCAGCAGGGCCACGTGGCGCGAACAGTGGCGCTTGCAGTAATCGAAGAAAAAGCCCGGGTTAGCGTAATACAGGTCGGGGCGCATGTGGTCGGGATCCGAGTACAGGGTAAGCATATTGAACGCAAACCCGCGCCGGCTGCAGCGGTGCAGGCGCTCGATGCTATCGATCACCAGCGCGGTCCAGTCTTCATTACGGGCATCCAGCTTCATATTGAACGTGCCGCTGACCACAGCGTAGTCGACCTCGGGGATTTCTTCAAACTGGCTGGTAAACACCACGTCCGGCTGCCCCTGGAAAATGGCGCGCCCCTGCTGCACCATTTCTTCGACGATATCGTAACCGTAATAACGCACGTTGTGCCCGCTGCGCATCAGATAGGCCAGCATCGCGCCGTACCCGGAACCGTAATCCAGCAGTGAGTATTCGCGGTTATCGTTCATCAGCTTCATCAACTGGTCAAAGCGCAGGTTCATGGCGCGGTCAGAGTTGTAATCCACGCCCCAGTGGGTGGGACCGTGCTGCTCCAGCTTTTGCTGGAAATAACGCCGGATGGGATCCAAATCAAAATCGGCGGGCATGGAAAACCTTTCAGTGAAGAATATGGCGCAGGGCGTCTGGGCCGGTCATGCACATCAGGTCGATGATCGAGACCTGGGGGTCGTAAGGCGGGTACAACTGCGGGTAAGGTGGGTAATCGTAGCGCATGTATTCCAGCCCAATACCGGCCTCGCGGAACAGGTCTTCTTCGATGTAATCGCGGGCGGACGGCCCGGAAATATAATGCGTGGCGCCCACCTGGGTCAGAATTTCGATCAACCGGCGGGTTTTTGTGCCCTGGATGCCCCTCATGCTGCTCGAGCGCAGAAAACGCGTGTGCTGGATGCCCAGCGCCCGCGCCAGGGCGATAGTGGTGGGAACGGTGAAATCCGCCAGCAGGGCCGGCTGTTCGGCATACAATTCGCGCAGCAGCGCGTAGACCGGCTGGAAGAACGGCGCCTGCCCGTACGCCTGGCGGATGCTGGACAGGTGGCTGGCCGCCCAGGCGCGGCTGGCATCGGCGCGGATTTCGCAGATGGGCGTGTGATTGGTCTCGACCCCGGAGCTGTGCACCGGGATGGTCAGCCAGCGCGCCCCGCGCGGCGTCTTGATGCGGTTGCGATTGCGCCAGCCGTTCTTGTCATATTTGACGTCGTCGTAGAAAATAAACAGATCAGCGCGGGCAATCTGGTGAAAATACCCGCGCCAGGGAATGTAAGAGGGCTGCAGGATCACCACGTTCATGCTCGCGGCTGGTCTGGCTGTTCCAACGCGCGGGTTTCCTCATCCGCGCTGGCGTTGATCAGCGTCTGCCCGACCACATACGTGGGACGGTCGGTGCTGCGGTCAAACACGCGCCCCAGGTATTCCCCCAAAATGCCGATGGCGAACAACTGCACCCCGCTAAAAATGGCGATGATCGAAGACAGGAACGGGAAACCGGGGATGCTGCCGAACATCAGGTACGAGATGAACACGTACAGGAACACCGCGATCCCCACCAGGGTAAAGCCAAACCCCAGAAAGCTGGTGAAACGCAGTGGCTTGGTGCTGAACCCGGTGAGGATGAACATAGCTTGGGCGAACAACTTGGAGAAGTTGTAATTGGAGTGGCCAACGACGCGCTGTTTCTCTTCCACCGGCGTCGAGCCAAAGCGCGTGGTACCCCACGATAGCAGCGCGTCGATAATCACATTCGGGCTTTCATAGGTGGCAAACGCGTTGCGCAGCACGGTGCGGAAGGCGCGGAAAGCCCCGATCTCGCGCACAGTGGGGATGCCCATTACGTAGGCCAGCATGCGTTTGGTGAGGCGCGAGAACAGGTTGCGCCACAGCGAGTGCGGCAGCCGCGCCGGGGCGCCGTAAACCACATCGAAGCCTTCGTCCAGCCGGTCGAGCAGCTTGTAGATCTGCTCAGGCGGGTGCTGCAGGTCGTCATCCATGGTGACGACAACGTCGTAACAGGCGCTGCGCACGCCGCACAGCAGCGCGTTGTGCTGGCCGTAGTTGCGCATCATGTTCAGGCCGTGGACAAACGGGTACTGCTCCACCAGCTCGCGCACCACATCCCAACTCGCGTCGCGGCTGCCGTCGTTGATCAGCAGCACCTCAAACCGCGCGCAGATGGGCGGAAGGGCGGCTGCCAGCCGCGCGACCAGCTCGCGCAGGGTATCCTGGCTGTTATATACCGGCACCACCACGCTGACGGTGCGCGTCGCGGTCTTGAGTTGCGGTTCTATGGGCGACATTTCAATCCTGCCTTCACGGCTTCGATTTGTTCCAGGCCGGCCGCATCCGCCTGTTTTTCGATGCGCTGCCATTCGGCGCACAGCGAAGACTGCAATTTGGGATCGAGCGCGTGCACCTGGCTGGTCAGTTTCTGGGCCGTCTGCCAGTCACCGGAGCGCGCGAAGCCTTCAATAAACACCATCCATTCCGAAGGCTGCTGCGGGCGCAGGCTGGCGGCCTGCGCGCCGCGGCCCAACTGGCTGACTTTGGCCCAATCCTGATTCTGGCGGGCAAGCTCGGCGGTCTGATAATAGTAACACCAGGTGGCCTGGTTTTCCACCCCAAACAGCCGCTCGGGTGGCTGTGGACGGCCACCAGGGTCAGAGAGGATGCGGTCGAAGTTGGTGAGCGGGATGGCCTTGTGCAGTTGGCTACGCATGGGCACCATGTCGGCGGTGTTGTACACGGGGTCGAGGATACGCAGGCAGCCGGGCGGCGAATACTGGAAGGTGATCGTATTTGAGGTGGAGCCAATAAATTTCGTGGCGCGGTAGCGCACGCCGACTCTCCGGTTGGGGCTCAGGTCGGTCAGCGAGCTTTTCGACCGCGTGCTCAGATAGAACAGCATGTACGGCATCTGATCCGAGCGCAGTTCAGGAGCATAGATGAGGTTGAGCGGGGCGGTGAGCGAGTTGTCGGTGTAGTACAGCAGCGGAAGCTCGTAGGTCACCAGCATCGTCCCCGGCTCCAGGTCGGGCATGCGCCAGGTCATCTGCCAGAACAGGTCGCGCATGTTGTCCAGGTCGCGGCGAAAGGTGTTTGCCGCCTGAAACTGGAAGCCAATGGCGGCGGCCAGCAGCACAGCCAGCAGCACCGTCTTCTGGCGCAGCGTGCGGATGAAGAACTCCAGCAGGCCGGCCACCAGCAGCGCCGAGCCGGGCATCATCGCCAGGCTGAAACGGTTGTAGGGGAACTCAAGGTCAAACGGCAGCCCGCCGGCCCAAAACGGCAGCACCGGCAGCAGGAGCAGCGCCGCGCCGGTCAGCAGCCCTTGCTGCGCCCACTGCTGCGTGGCGCGGCTTTCCGCCTGTGGCTGCGCGCTGTCATTCCAGCGCAGGTTGAGCAGATAGACCAGCAGCGCAACAAAGCTGGCCAGCATCACCCCCCAGGTGATCTGCGTGGCGCGCAAGCTGAAATCGCTCAACCCCGCCGGGTCAAACGTCTGCCCCCAGGCGGCCAGGCCGGCCGTGAAGCCATTGGAGGCCATCGTGCGCAGCAGGTCGAGCAGGGCGGCGCCCAGGCTGCTGCTCAACTCCCCCAGCGCCTGCACCTGATAGGTCTCGGCCTGGAAAATGAACGCGCGCCACACGCCAAAAAACACCAGCAGGGCCAGGTACGGCAGCCAGCGCAGCAGCACTGGCCGCAGACGGCGGCGCTTCAGCGGCTCCGTTTCTGATACCACAAACCACAGCAGCAGCGGGCGCACCAGCTCGATGCCAAAGAAATATTCGGTCGAAAACAGGCTGAAGGCCGAAAGCAGCAGCGCCAGCCCGGTCAGCAGCAGGAAGCGCCCGTTTTTCCACGGCCGCTCGGGAAAGGTTCGCAGCGTATAGAGCATCAGCCCCAGCGAGGCCAGGGTGGCGGCCAGCATCAGGTAGGCCTGCGAGTAAACCACCGAGATCCAGTGCTGGCGAAAACCGGGATACACAGCAAACAGCAGGCCAACCCAGGCCGCCTGGCGCGGCATGCGCGGCCAGGTGATCCGTACCGTCCACCACAGCGCCAGCACCGAGATCAGACGGGTGACGAGCGCAAAGATCTGCCAGGCCAGCGGATGGCCGTCAAACAGGCTGGTGGTGGTGATGTAGCTGGCGGCCAGGAAAGGGCGGTCGCCGTCCAGTGCGTTAATCAAACCGGTGGGGCCGAGCGTGCGCGCGAACCAGGTGTAAGGCCAGTCGTCCCAGTAGAAACCCAGCCAGGGGATCAGCAGGCCGTACGCCAGCAGGCAGGTGAGGGCGAATGCCAGCGGGATGGTTCGCGGGTGGAAGAGGGACTTTTTCATGCGTTCAGCACCGGGGGTAAGTATAAATTCGTTTGCCTCTTTTGCCAACTCCTTAATGGAAAGGAGCAAAGGAGCGAAGAACCCAATGAATATTTTCTTCGCGCCTTTGCGTCTTCGCGATTCGATTGTTCTTTGTAACCCTAGCTTTGCTCATCTGCCACGCGCAGCAGGTATTCGCGGTAGGGGCCGCTGGCGCAGCGCCTGGCCAGATCCAGCAGCGCCGGGCGGGTGATAAACCCCTGGCGGTAGGCAATTTCTTCGGGGCAGGCAATCATAAACCCCTGGCGTTCCTCGATCACCTGGATAAAATTGGCGCACTGCAGCAATGCCTCGGGCGTGCTGGCGTCCAGCCAGGCCACCCCGCGCCCCAAAATCACCACCCGCAGCGCCGATTCTTCCATATACACACGGTTCAGGTCGTCGATGTTCGCGGCTTTGCCCATCCGGCGCGCGATCTGCCGCGCCCGCCCCGCGCCGCGCTGATCATAAAAAAATAGGTCAGGTACGGCGTACAACATCCCTTCCGGCGGGTCGGGATTGTTGATGCTCAGCGGGCGGTCTTCGGGGTCGAGCGCCACCAGCGAATAACCGC
>CALDSL010000465.1 GCA_937920255.1 uncultured Anaerolineaceae bacterium
CAACTTGCCATGCGCGTGGGCAACATAATTAGCGAAGCATATCCGCTCAGCTTCAGCATTGAGACGGGTAAAAAAAGCATGGGGTTTGACCGAGGCGCTTTTAAACATGTACAGATCGAGGTTTATTTCTTCACAGATGGTCTATGGCAGAGTGGTCGTGAAATGCAATGCGAATATTTGGATTAGGATTATTCAACTCCGTTGTTGTTTTCACTAATGGCGATTCACTCGAATGATCGGTAGATCGGTTTCACGTCCTCATATTTGATCCCTCTACCATCATTGGGTACCAGTCCGCTTACGCTGATGACCCATAACGACCGACGATTTTAAAGCTTTACAGGTGGCCGGTGGAGCGTGCCTTGCTCCTACGATAAATCTGTTTACACGCTATGCCGCACCCATAAGGCAGTATCTTTTGACAGGGCTCACACACCTGCCCAGAGCCGCAAGCGCGGGTTGTCCCGGCATTCTTACCACCCAACCACCTCATTCCCCTTCCCCTGGAACTTTTTCCCCGGCGCGGCGTCTAATATTTAGTTATTTGATCGATATGGTCATATCTTATTAGACGGTCGCGCGGGGGAAAGCTCGGCCAAAGTTAGAAGTAGAGTGGGGTACAGACGAATGAAAACGCAACCTTTTGGAAAAATCATCATGCTGCTGGCACTGGCCGTCCTGCTGCTGGCGGCATGCCAGCCGGCAGCCGAACCGCAGGCGCAGGCTACACCGCCGGCCGCGACCGATCTCCCGGCTGAACCGACCGCGGCGGCGCCGACACTGGCTGAACCAACCGCCGTGCCTTTCGAGGCCACGGCTCCTGCCGGATCGGAAATTCCGGCGGGCTGGAATGAAATCACCGATGGGGTTCTGGGATACTCCGTGGCCTACCCGCCGGTGTGGCAGATGTGCGAAGAACACGCGCAGAGCCGTATCTTCTGCGAGATCCAGGCCGTGCCAGAGGGGATGGGGCCACCGCTGCGCATGTACATCTCGACCATCCCGCAGGATGCGACCAATGGGGACTTTGAGATCTACAACTTCTTCCCGCCGGCGCGGGTGCGCGAGTTCATGGCGCTGCAGGTGGGTGAGTCGCTGCTCAAAGAGCCGCGCGCCATGGCGCCTGAGTTCTTCACTTACACGCGCCTGCCCGACCGCATGGTCGCCGGGTGGACGGCGCTGGTGGTGGAAAACTCCAAGCCGTGGGAATTCCCGGCCGGGACGAAAGACCGGGTGGTGTTCATCGTCACCGAGGGCAATATCTATATGATCGGGATGTATTACCAGACGCCCGAACAGCTCGAGATGTTCGAGCAGGCGCTGGACAGTTTCCAGTTTGTTCCGTAAGAAACACAAGGGCAGGGACCTCCCCTGCCCTTATCTGGAATCGCGAAGACGCGAAGGCGCGAAGAAAACATAATATTTTCTTCGCGCCTTCGCGTCTTCGCGATTCCAAATCATTACGCGTTTCCATCTTGAAAGCAGCCCGGATTGCCTGTAAGATAATGAACAGAAACGGGTACATTTACCGGAAAGGCTTTTTTCCTCATGGACACACAAGAAGAAAAGATCGACCTGCTTTCGATGGAAAGCAGGCCCGCATATCTCGAATCGCCGCTGACGATCGATAGCGTGCGGGTGTTGTGGTCAAAGACCTATAATGCCACCGGGAAACCCGATTGGTCGCACCTGTATCCATACTACCATCCCGAGATCGTCTTTCAGGATACCATCCAGCGTATCGAAGGCATTGAGGCGTTTCGAGGGCTGTGCGAGCGCATGGCCGGCCGCTGCCAAAGCCTGCAAATGGAAATCCTGTCCATCGCGCAAAACGGCGATACCATCCTGATGGATTGGATCATGACCATGTCGTTCAACAAGTACCCGCCCACCCCGGTGTACGGAAGCACGAAACTGGTGCTCCACGCGGACGGGCGCATCATCTACCAGCGCGATTACTACGATCTGTGGGGCGATATCTTCAACGGGATCCCCTACTTCAAGAAGACCTACCGGAAGTTCGTGCGAAAGCACTTCGGATAGCAGCAAACCTCATGCCCAGGCGAGAACTCCCCGACGAATTAAAGTTCCTCCAAAACCGCAACGCGGCGCAGATGACCACCACCGCGTCGATGGCCGGTAAAATCTGCGTCATTTCCGGCTCGACCTCCGGCGTGGGGTTGGAGGCCGTGCGGCGGCTGGCGCGCGCCGGCGCGCAGATCGTCATGGTATGCCGCAACCCCGGTAAAGCCGAAGCCGTACGGGAAGAGATCGACGCGCTGTACCATACCGGGGTGGATATCATCCCGGCGGATTTCAGCCGGCTCAACGATGTGCGCGCCGCGGCCGAGACGCTGTGCCGCAACTATCCGCGCATTGATGTGCTGATCAACTCGGCCGGGCTGCATTCCACCACGCGCACCCTCACGCCTGATGGGTTTGAAACTGTTTTCTGCGTCAATCACCTGGCGCCGTTTTTGCTGACCTACCTGCTGCTCGAACGGCTGAAGGACAGCGCCCCGGCGCGCATCATCCAGGTCAACTCGGAGGGCCACCGCTT
>CALDSL010000466.1 GCA_937920255.1 uncultured Anaerolineaceae bacterium
GCACTGACAAGCGTTTCATTTCCTTTTTCTCCTTCAAGAATGGTTAGTTGGTCTACACGAGCTCAAAAAACATTGATGTACCGCTGTCACCACCTCCTTCTGTTGAATTTTGAATGAGAGCGCTCCTGTGAGCATGTTGCCAACGAGCAGTTGCGCGGTTGTACGGTCTTTGCGGTCAAACGAAGCGTAAATGCATGAGATGAATAGATGGGCGTTGTGGTTGGCCGGAATGGCCGTTTCGAACCTTGAAGTTGGAAATTAAGCTTTGCGGCAAGCGATTTTGAAATAGACTGCGTGAAATGCGGCAATTCGCTCGCTGCGGTGGGTTTACTTTGCTCAAAAATGGATGCCAACTGCACACTAAGCCTGAAAAGAGCGGGTTGGGGGAACGGGTAGCCCCGGATGGATTTGGCCCTTGGGCAGTATGATGGTCGGCCTTATTCGGTTGTCGAACAGAGATTGAGAGCGCTCCCAAAGTTATAAAAATTTTACATAACTTTGCGCTGCCTGTCAAGCTTGGTTTAAAATCAATCGCTGAAATCATAGCGATTTCACATTCTCTGCCAGAGCCTGGCAAGATTTTCGCACCACCAGCCGGGTCGGGATCTTGGTGATGGTTTCCTCGATCGTCTGGCCTTCGATTGCCTTGATCAACAACTCAACCGCCATCATGCCCATTTGCATCAGCGGGTGATCCACGCTGGTGAGCTGGTAAAAGCGCGCTTCGGGGATATTGTCAAACCCGATCAGCGACAGATCGTCGGGAATTCGTACCCCCAACTGCTCTACGGCCTCGCTTACGCCGATGGCGGTCTGGTCGTTGGCGGCAAAAATGGCCGTGGGACGGTCGGGCAGGGCGAGCAGCACGCGCGCGCCGACTGTACCGCAATCGATGGAGTAATCGCCTTCATGCACCAGGTCAGGGTCGTACGGGATGCCAGCCTCGGCCAGCACATCGCAGTAGGCGCGGTAACGCTCACTATTCTGCATTCCAGACCGGCCGGTGATGTAGGCGATGCGGCGATGGCCCAATTCGACCAGATAGCGTACTGCCTCTACCGCGCCCTGATAGTGATCAACGTAGACGGTGGGGTAGTTCTCGACGATCACGTGCGGGTCAATCGAGACGATCGGCGCGGTGGAGGAGAATGACCGGGCGGAGGGGGTCACAACAATCACCCCGTCGGTCACGGTGCCATTCAACCGCGACACATATTGCTGTTCGTGCACAGCAGTGTCCTGTTTCTGGAAACTGCCGGTGGTGTAGATGAGCAGATCGTAATCCGAGGTGGCAATGGCGTGATTGACGCCTTTCAGCACTTCGAGCGAGTAGGCATACTCGACATCCGGCACGATCAGGCCGATCATGTACGTGCGCGAGGAGCGCATGCTGCGCGCCGCCAGGTTGGAGGAGTAGCCCAACTGCTGGATCACTTCCAATACGCGCTGCTGGGTTTCTTCAGCCACATCGGATTTCTGGTTCAAGACGCGCGAAATGGTCGAGACCGAAACCCCGGATGCTTTGGCGACGTCATGAATTGTGACCAGCCTGCGCGTTTTCTTTGTCATGGTTTAATGGGGAACGGAAAAGATTTTCCGGTATTGATACCGGTATCGTTACCGGTTCGCTTACATTATTACATGCCTGAGGGGAAAAGTCAAGCAGGAATTGGAAGCGCTCCCGAAATTTTAAGAATCAGTGCGGATGCTATAATCTGGCCATGCATGAAGTACTGCTGGATACCGAACGACAGAAACGAGCCAAACGCTATGCCCGCATCCGCCGCCGCCTTTCATTGCTGGATATGCTCATCGGCGCGGCGTACGTGGTCGCCTGGCTGGCCTTTGGCTGGACCTTCGCTGTAAAGGCGCTGATCGTATCGGTTACCACCAATCCATTTTTGGTGGTGGCCGCCTATGCCGCCATCTTTGGTGGGGCATACCTGCTCATCTCGCTTTCGTTGGGTTACTACACCAGCTTCGTTCTGCCGCACCGTTTTGGCCAGTCCAACCAGACGCTGCGCGGCTGGGTGACCGACCAGCTCAAAGGGCTGCTGTTTGGCGGCGTGCTGGGCTTGCTGCTGCTGCAGGTGATCTACGCCCTGCTGCGCGCCGCACCCGATACCTGGTGGCTGTGGGTGGCCGGGTTTCTACTGGTCTTCTCGGTGCTGATGGCCAACCTTGGCCCAGTGCTGTTGATGCCGCTGTTCAACAAGTTTGTCCCACTGGGCGAAGAGCACGCCGACCTGGCCGCTCGGCTGCACCGGCTGGCCGAAAAGGCCGGCACGCGCCTGCAGGGCGTGTACCGCTTTGATATGAGCCGCCGCACCAAAGCCGCCAACGCCGCGCTCACCGGGCTGGGCAACACCCGCCGCGTGATCCTGGGCGATACGCTGCTGGAGGAATTCAGCCCGGATGAAATCGAAACCGTCCTGGCGCACGAGCTGGGCCACCACGTCAACCGCGACATTCCGTTGTTGATCGCGGCCCAATCCGTGCTGACGCTGGTTGGCCTGTTCCTGGCCTCGCTCGGGCTGCGCTGGGGCGTATCCGCTTTCGGCTTTGACGGCCCGGCTGATATCGCCGCCTTTCCCCTGTTCGCCATCATCATGGGCGCCTATGGGCTGGTGACCATGCCGCTCGAGAATGCTCTCTCGCGTTGGCGCGAGCGCCTGGCCGACCGCTACGCGCTGGAAGCGACCGGCAAACCGCAGGCCTTTATCGCCGCGATGACGCGCCTGGCCAACCAGAACCTGGCCGAGGTTGACCCCGAGCCGTGGGTGGAGTGGTTGCTGTACAGCCACCCGGCGCTGAGCAAGCGCATCCGCATGGCGCAAGACTACGCAAAGGCTGCCTGAGGCCAGGCGGGAGTACGATGGCGGAAGTCCCCGAAGTGGAAATCATTGTACGTGACCTGTGCGAAGCGGTGGTTGGCCGCGCGATCGGCGCGGTCGACGTGCTGCTGCCGGCCAGCGTGTTGTTCCCACCGCCCACAGAGTATGCCGCGCTGCTGGCCGGCCGCGCCGTGCTGGACGCCGACCGGCGGGCCAAGTACATTTTGATGAGTTTGACGGGCGACCTGCTGCTGTCGGTGCATTTCATGCTGTGGGGCACGCTGAAATTGGTCCCATCCGCCCAGGCGGTAGCTGCCGAGACGCTGGTGATCTACCATTTGGATGGCGGCGATGACCTGCGTTTCCTGGATAAGCTGGGCTACGCGCGCACCGCCCTGGCCGACCCCATCACCCTGGCGCAGCGCCTGGATCTGGACTCACTCGGCCCCGAAGCGCTGGAGGAAGGTTTCAACGCGGAGATGCTGGCCCGGCAGATCAGCCACCGCCGTGGGGTGTTGAAGACGCTGCTGCTCAACCAGCGCGTGCTGGCCGGGTTGGGCAACCGTGACGCAGATGAGAGCCTGTGGCAGGCCGGGCTGGACCCGCGCCGGACCGCGACTTCTCTGTCGTCGGAAGAGATCGAGCGACTGGCAGAATCGATTGTGCGCGTACTGAACGAGGGCATTGCCCTGCGCGGCACGCAGCGCGATTTGTTTGGCCGTCTCGGTCGCGCCCTGCACCGCCGCGATGTCTTTGAGCGCACCGGCGAGCCCTGCCCGCGCTGCGGCACGCCCATCACCCGCACGCGGATTGGCAGCCGCAACACGCACTTCTGCCCGAACTGCCAGAGGTAGGGAAAAGGGGACGAAGCGGAAACCGGCTCTATTTTGTATTCGTAAACGTATGGATACAACAGGGTGAGCTGGTGGATCCCTGGTAGTGTTCCATCGTATACCCATTGCCGGTAATGATGACAACCGCCGAGCGTTCTTCCTCTACCATCGTCTCCGTTGCCTGGTCACCTTCTCCGCTCGTCAAAATGTAATAACCCATCCACGATCGTTTGTACCTGTTATCGCCAATTTTATCGTACACATCCACGCCACCCTGGCCGTTGGGAATTTCGAGCTGGTCGCCCTTGATTGTCAATTCCACCGTCACATTCCCAGATACCTGGCAGATACAGTCGTAGTTTGCGGCCGTGACCGAATACTCCTTTGGGCCGGCGGTTTGACTCTCTGGTTGGGGCAATTGCGCAACCGCAGGCGGGGGTGTTGGTTCCGGCGTGGAGGCCACAGGTATCGGCAGCGATGATTGCGCGCCCTCCGCGGTTGCCGTCATATCTTCAATTTTCTCAATATCGGGATCACTGCCAAAATTTACGCCCTCATAGCCGAACGAACAAGCCATCGCAAGCACCACGATTACGATGAGGGGAATGAATCGATGCTTTTTAGTCATGCTCACTCCTTGGTTGCAGGACAATGAATATTGGTACGGTTGGAGGAATGGATATCTTATATTGTACATGATCTTCTCCCCGTTTCTCCACCATGGAACGGAGCCGGCCCCAAAGCAACGTGCACGCGGGTTTTGTACCGCGTGCACGTTGCTGATCTATGCTCATTTGCGAAAGCAGGGTTTTGCTATGCTCACCTACACATGCGGATTATCGCCCCGCCTGCACGGTCGAAATATTCCGGCGTCTACGGTTGGTTCAGCGTGCGTAAAAATTCGTACTCGAACCGCTGGCGGTCGGCGGAGGTGGCGTAGCGCATCGGATACCCATCTTTGTTGAGACGAGTCAGGCCGCTGCTGGGGCCAGGAGCAGGATAGACCTTGACCAGCCCTTCCTTGAAATACCCCAGGCTTTCATCCGACAGCAATCCGGCTGCCAGCGGATCCCAAAACGAGTAGGTTTCGCCGGCCATATCGGCAGTTTTTTGCTGGAGGATCTGATAGACAAAATTCGCTTCCGGCGTGCGCCGGTTGGCTTGCAGTAACCGGAAAAACTCCAGGTTGGCGGGAACCTTGTTGGTCGCATCCAGCGGCACCAGGGTCAGCGGCGCGCCCGATTCAAACACAATCTGGGCAGCCAGCGGATCGACATAGATATTCCACTCTGCCACCTGGTTTTCGATGCCGCTGTACCACACGTTGCCGGTGACATTCAAAGCCCCGCCCATGATGTAAATCATCTCGGTATTGGCGAGGAAGTCCGGGTCTTTTTGTAACCCATCGGCCAGATTGGTCAGCGGGCCCAGCACCAGCATCATCACTTTTTGTGATGACTGACCCAGCGTTTGGGCCAGCAGCGTCACGGCGTCCTGATCCGCTTCCAGCGGTTCCACCGGCGGCAGGGTCAGGCCGGCCATGTCATCGGCGTACTGGCGCCACGCTTCCGGAAAAACATTGTCACCTTGCAGGGGTGTTTCACGCCCGCAAGCCACCGGGATGCCCGACTCGCCGGACAGTGCCACCAGCCCCAGCGCATTTTGCACGCCGGGATCGCAGTGGGCCTCCCCGGTGCCGGTGACAGTGATGGCCTTGACCTCGATCTCCGGTCGCTGCAACAGGAACAGGATCGCCATCCAATCGTCTGGGGCCATGTCGGTGTCGATGATCACCGGGCGTGGCGTGGCGCTGGCGGGTAACGGCTCAAACTGAAGTTCCTCAGCGCGGGTTGGAAGCACCAAACCCGTGGCCAGCGCGGCGTAGCCCAACACGAAGACCGCCAAAATCGCTACCCACTGCAATCTCCATTGGATGGGTTGGCGGGGCGCGGCATCTGTCCAAAGGCCGCGGCGCAGTACCGCCACCAGAATGGCGATGGGTAGCAGGGCAGCCCCCAAATACTGCAGGAGCAGGGCGATCAGCGCGGGCAAGCCACGGCCTTGCAGAAAAACGGAGAGAATAAAGCTGAACGGAACCAGCGTCAGAGCGATAACGACCCCACCTGTCTGGCGGCGCTGCGCTTCATCCTCCCGGCGCAGGTAGCGGAAAACCTGGCTGCCAACCCCGAACAGCAAAACGAACACCAGCAGCAGCATGATGATTGCAAACAATTCGTCGCCCAGGATGCCAGACATGCCAAGCACCAGAAGGATGCTGAGCGGCACAACCAGCCATCCAGCCCACGCCGGGACAAAACGCAGGTTGGGGAACAGGAAGCCGAAGAGGATCAACCCCACCAGCGCCACTGCGGCCAGTACGATGCTGAGAAGCAGCAGGATCTGATCCCAGGGCGCTGGAATATCCAGTCTGGCGCCTGCGTTGGTAACGAACAGGCCCGGGAGCAACGCCAGCAGCAGAGCCGTCAGCGATCCGGCCCAATGGGGTGATGCGGATCGGAAGACTACCCACCGAAAGACCACGAAAGCTGCTGCCCAGGCCAAAGCCGTTGCCAGCCAGCGCAAAAATACGACGAACAACAAAAACGTGTCGAAATCCAAAAGGGGCGTGACGGCGGGTAGGATGTTCGTAACCTGCCAGTCCGCTTGCAGGTCAGACAGTCCGGCCCAAAGCGTTACCAGTTGCACCAGCGCGCCAATCCCTGCCAGAATGGGAATGAACCGGTAAATCAGTGTCTGTCGGCGGTGAGACTCTGGATTTGGTAAATCGTTCATTTTCCTTCCTCGTGTCACCTTTAATTCTTTCTTGATTGATTGTGTGGATCTTTGTAAGACTCTACACCTTTCGCGGACATCGCAGAAACGCAAAATCTTACTTCTCTACGTTCGCCAATCCATCATCTTGCATGCGCCACAACGTGCGACCGGCTTTATAGAGTCAGCACCAATTATGCAGGTCATCGGCCCTTACATATCATATCATTTTGCGTGTTCCATAAAGCGCGATTGGCTTGAATGTAGCCAAGCATTCGAATTCATAGTAGAATCCTCCTGTTCAAGAAGTCGTCCAATACAGGATTTTCGCAAATTACCCATTTTGGTTGAGTAATCGGTATTAAAGAATTCACCCGCGGCAAGGATAGGTAGGCTCACTTCGATCTTTCAAGGAGAATATCCATTTATGGCCGAAACCGTTCTTGAAGTACGTGAAATCACAAAAAGTTTTTCAAATGTAAAAGTACTGGACTCGGTTTCTTTGGAAGTTCACGCCGGGGAGGTTCACGCCTTGGTAGGTGAAAACGGGGCCGGGAAATCCACCTTAATGAAAATTTTGATGGGGATCTACGCCCCCGATTCTGGCGAAATACGCCTGAATGGAAAGCCTGTGGTCTTTCGTACCCCCAGTGAAGCGATTCATCACGGTATCTCAATGATCCACCAGGAATTAAACCCGGTTCTGGATATGGAAGTTGCCGAGAACATCTTTATTGGACGTGAACTAACAAGCGGAAGCCTCGGGGCGCTGAATTTTGTGGATTTTAGCGCGCAGCGTAGAGAATGCGTGCGAATATTCGACAACCTGGGTATCCAGATTGATCCGCGTACCCTCATGCGTGACTTGGGTGTAGCCCAGCAGCAGTTGGTGGAGATTGCCAAGGCGATTTCGGTTTCGGCCAAAGTGG
>CALDSL010000467.1 GCA_937920255.1 uncultured Anaerolineaceae bacterium
CGCGAAGCTGCTGATCACCGACGCTGAGTGGGTGATCGCGCACATGCAGTAGCGCGTTCGGTAGTTCAGGTACAAAGAGGGCGGGCCGGTGACGGCCCGCCCTTCTTATTTGATAACTCGCACAAAAGCGCACCGCGAAGGTGCGAAGTACGCTAAGAAAAACGCGAAGCAAAACGTTTTAAAATTTCTTCGCGTTTCCTTCGCGCTCTTCGCTTCTTCGCGGTGAAATCTTTTTGCGTGGCCCGTAAAGCACGACCGGCTTTTAAAGCATTCCCCAATTTCCTGTACAATAACGATGTATCAACCGGTGAGGAAAGGAAACACATGCGTCGTTTGGGGTGGCGTTGGCTGGTGATCATACTGCTGACCCTGCAGGCCTGCGCGCCGGGGCCGACGGGCACCCCTACCCCGGTGCAGCCTGTGCCACCCGAACCGCCGGTTGAGCCGACCTTTACCCTGCCCCCGCTGCCGCCCGCACCCAGCGGCACCCCGCGCGCCACAAGCACGGCGGAGGTGGAGGGGATTCCTTCCGAAGACGGTACGCCCGTACCGGCCGTGTCTCCCACCCCCTTCCCCACCGCCGGCACGGTGGGCATCCAGGCCTTTCACCGCAGCGGGCAGACGTTTCTCACCTGGGGCGAGTTGCCGGGTGGCGACGGGGGCGAACGCTACCATGTCTACCGCTCACAGCGGCCGATCAATGCCGAAAATTTGAGCCAGGCGGAGCTGCTGGCCGAGCTGCCGCGTGGCTCGGCCAACTTCCTCGCCGGGCGCATGATCGACCCGGCCGGGGGCGGCTGGGGACAGCGGTTTTTCCTGCGCCTCACCCACCCCGGCACCGGCCAGGAAGTGCCGCCCGGGCAGGGCCTGTTCGTGTGGACGCCTTCTCGGGATGACCTGGGCGGCGAAGGCGTGGGCGTAGGGTACTATGCCGTCACCATCCTGCTGCCGGACGGCGAAGAGATCCTGCCCGGCGGTTATGCCAGCGCCGCGGTCAGCGAGGTGGTGGCCGACCCGCTGCCGGTGGACACCGGCCCGCTGCTGGGCGCCGGCACGCACGTCATGCTCCAGTACCTGGACCTGAACATCTGGAACCCCACCTTCCACGCCCCCAACCGGCTGAACGATTACTATGGGATGAACCCATCCGACCCGGCCGCGCGCCATTCGATCCAGTACGCGTTCGACTACGTGATCTACGACCCGGTATGCCCCGCGCGGCGCGACCCCGCGCCGGTGGTGCTGGTGCTGCAAGACGGCCCACCGGTGATCCGGCCGGAACTGATCGGCGCCTGCGCCTACAAGATCATCCCCATGGACAGCGGCGACACGGCCTGGTTTGGATTCGCGCAAGACCAGGACTACCGCCAGGCCACCCTGCCGGAGCGCGAAAATGAGATCGCCAACTTCACCGAGCAGCGCATCCTGCGCATGGTGTACGACCTGGTGCGCCAGCCGGCCGGCCCAGTGGCCGCCGACCCGCAGCGCATCTATGTGGTGGGCAGCGGCAGCGGCGCGGGCGGAGCGCTGGCGCTGGCGCTGCGCTACCCCAACGTGTTCGCCGCCGCCTACGTGCGCGAACCGGTCAGCGATTATTCCGCCATGAGCACCGATCGGATTTTGGAACTCACCCGCCGCTGGGGGCGGCGCGGCATGGGCCTGCCGGTGGTGATCCGCGCGCCGGGCAACTGGGCTACGCCGCTGCAGCGTTACGCCGGCACGCCCATCTGGCGCTGGCAGGATCTCAACCGCGGGTTGTCGCTGCTGCCCCTGCCCGCCGCGCCGGTCACCGTCTCAGCGGTGCTGGAAAGCGAAATGAGCCTGTGGGGCAGCCAGGTGGCGCCGGCTTTTACCGCGCTCAATAATGGGCAGCATACCTGGGGCGGCTGGATCGCCCCACCCGAGCAGCCGATCCCGGATTGGGGCGGGCTGCCGCCCAACCTGAAGCCCGACACGCGCGGGCAGCCCTTTGCCGGGTTCAACGTGATCCGCGATGAAAGCGTGCCTGGCATGAGCGGCGGCAATCTGGGCGGCAGCATCCCGCCGCGCGGCCCGGCCAGCTACAACCAGACTATCCTGTGGTCGTCTTCGTGGCTCAACTGGGACGGCCCGCCGATCGACACGCCGGCGGCGTGGGAGATGAGCCTGTGCGCCGTCAGCACCGGCGAGCCGCGCTCGTGCGGTTCGGGGGAAACGCAGCGCATCAACATTACTCCGCGCCGGCTGCAGCGCTTTCGCATCATCCCCGGGCAGGAGTACGTGTGGACCAGCCGGCGCATCAGCGACGGCAGCGTTGCCGACAGCGGCCGGGTGATCGCCACCAACGCCGGGCTGGTGACGGTCCGCAACCTGCTGGTATTTCCCGACGGCATCCGGCTGCGCATCGAGCCGGCAGTCGGCGGAAACGATCAGCGCTGAGCAGGGTTACTCCCCGCCGCCGCGCGCCAGCCTGGTTACGGTTTCGGCCAGCGCTTCGAACATCTCTTCCTGCTGCTGCTCGCTGGCGGTTTCAGTACCCTGACCGGTAAAACGCAGCGAATCGTTGAACATATCCGCGGAGCCGGCCGGCAGGTTGACCTTCCACATAAACGACTGGTAGCGCCCGGTCCACTGCTTGAGCATTTCCAGTTCATCCGCGTTCAGGTCGCCCTGCGCCAGCACCTTGTTGCGGATGCACTCCTGCAGCAGGTAGCCGCCGTCGGCGTACAGGTACAACCGCTGGCAAATGCCGGCGATGCCGCCCGAACGCTCCCACACCGCCACCACCGGGCGGTCGCTGGCCTGGGGCTGAGCCGGGGCATAGCGGTAGTGATCGCCCCCGCGGTTCGAATGCACTTCCAGCATCCCGTCAGGTGTAGCGAAGATCATCAGGTACCCGGGGGTAATGGTTTGCGCGCAAACCTCCTCCGGCTCGGGCAGTCCCAGGCAGGCGTCGGGCCATTCCACCTCGCGGTATTCCTGCAGGGTCAACTGTTCGGCAGTCAGGTTCAGGTCGTCCGCCAGGGCGGCCTGAACCGCGTCCAGCGCGCCGGGGCGGGTCTCCAGGCCCTTGGCGCCCTCTGTGGGCGCGCTGCCCCCGCCGGGTAAAAAGTCGGGCAGCGCCGCGCAGCCGGCCAGCGCCACAAGCATCACCGCAAACAGCGCCACCGGCATCAGGTTGATCCATCGAATTTTCCGCATTCCATCTCCCTCGCGGCCATGCGAACAGCAAAGCCGCCATATTCATTATGGCATAGACGCGCCATGGGGGGAATATGTTCCGAAAAAAGCCTCCCCCGTCCGGGATTTGGGCTATAGTTAATCATTCGAACCCATCATTTTCCGCGCTGTGGAAACAGCCCGCCCCTACGTACAAACCGAACAAATAGGAGGAGGCGTATGGACCGTTATCGTATCAAGCCCAATACGGATGTTGATCTGAAAGACTTTGACCCGGACGAAACCAAAGCCTGGGACGGTTCGAAGGATGATGCCAAAGAAAAACAGGTGAAGCTTTCCGCCCGGCTGGACGAGCTGCAGGCCACCCTGTACGCCGAGCACAAGCACCCGGTGCTGGTGGTGATTCAGGCGCCGGACACGGGCGGCAAAGACGGCACCATCCGCGCCGTGTTCGAAGGCGTCAACCCGCAGGGCGTGCGCATCGCCAACTTCAAGACCCCCACCCCCATCGAGCTGGAGCATGACTACCTGTGGCGCGTCCACGCCCAAACCCCCGGCAAGGGGCAGATCGTGGTCTTCAACCGCTCGCATTATGAGGATGTTCTGGTGGTGCGCGTACACGCCCTGGTACCGGAAGATGTGTGGAAGAAGCGCTACGAGCATATCAACAACTTCGAGCGCATGCTGGCCGACGAGGGCACCACGATCATCAAGTTCTATCTACATATCAGCCCGGAAGAGCAGGAGCAGCGCCTGCTGGAACGGCTGGAAGAACCGGCCAAGCGCTGGAAATTCAATCCCGGCGATCTGGAAGAACGCAAGCTATGGTCGCAGTACCGCAAGGCGTATGAAGCCATGCTGAGCAAGACCAGCACCGATTGGGCGCCGTGGTACGTGATCCCCGCCAACCGCAACTGGTATCGCAACCTGCTCATTTCCTCCATCCTGGTGGACACGCTGGAAAAACTCGACCCGCAGTATCCCAAGTTTGAAGGCGACGTGGAGGAAATGAAAGCGCTGTTGAAGGCGGCCAAAGCCGAATAAAGGGAATAGAACATGACCGGTTGGGTTCGCCCTCGTGGGGCGAACCCAACCGGTTTTTTTCTACGGGTTTCCGCCGCCGCCGCCGGCCTCGGCGGGGTGCGAACCCAGGGTATCATCCCCGTGAATGTACTTCGCGGGGTTGCGGTCGAACTCGCGCTTGCAGCCGGGAGCGCAGAAGTAATACGTCTGTCCTTCGTATTCGGATGTGATCGTGGCGGTTTCGGTGTCCACGTCCATCATGCAAACCGGATCTTTTACCTTCATTCAGCAATCCTCCTCGAATGTTTCGCTCTTTGTAGGGGCGGACCCACGTGTCCGCCCGCTAGAACGAAACCCATTAAGAATTCTCGCAGGCATAAAACCTTCCTGAAAAGGCGATGTTTATACCTACGAAGATGTTAATAGGTCATCACCGCAGCGGGCGGACACGTGGGTCCGCCCCTACGGATCAACTTCGTGGCCCTATGGCCTGCCCGCGTAAAGCGCGGCAGGTTTTACCAGTAACGTGGGCCTACTGTGCCCTAAGTATAGAACATTTTCCGCTACACCATCTTGAAGCCCGCCCTTGCGTTGCCTATAATCAATCAACACCATAAACAATCTCCATTTTGTACCGCCGCGCTGGAAAAGGGGGCCTTCATGAAGCAAAAAGGGCTGATGTGGAAGCGTTTTCAATACTGGATGGATAGCTGGTTTTCCAGCGGCCCGATGGGACCGGTGCTCAGCCTGGGCGTGCTGACGCTGGTGATCATCTTCGCCGCCACGCTGCTGCTGGTGCGCACCGGGCTGGCGCCCGGATCGGAACCAGCCTTCGATTTTGTCGAAGCCTTTTGGACGGCGATGGTGCGCGCCATGGGCGGCGGCAGCATGGGCGGGCGCGAGACCGCCTGGGGCTACCGGCTGATCATGTTCGGCATCACCCTGGGCAGCATCTTTGTGGTCAGCCTGCTGATCGGCACGCTCACCAACAGCATCTCCACCCGCATCGCTGAGCTGCGTAAAGGCCGCACCCTGGTGATGGAAAAGGATCACATCGTCATCCTGGGCTGGACCGACCAGATCTTCCCCATCCTGCGCGAACTGATTTTGGCCAACGCCCACCGCAAGGGCGCGCGGGTGGTGATCATGGCGCAGCAGGATAAAACATTTATGGAGGACACCATCCGGCACAAGCTCGGCAAGCGCATCAAGCTGCGCATCGTCTGCCGCACCGGCAGCCCGATGGAGCCGGACGACTTGAAGATCCTCAACCTGAACCATTCGCGCTCGATCATCATCCTCTCTCCCGACAGCGACAGCCGCGACGCGGACGTGATCAAGACCGTGCTGGCCATCACCAACCACGCCCTGCGCCGTCCAGAGCCGTACAACATCGTGGCCGGCATCTGCGACCCGCGTAATTTCGCCGTGGCGAAAGTGGCCGGCCGGCAGGAAGTGCAGTGGATCCCCATGGGCGTGCTGGTGGCGCGCATCATCGCCCAGACCAGCCTGCAGTCGGGCCTGTCGGTGGTGTATTCCGAGCTGCTCAATTACCGCGACAACGAGATCTACTTCTACCCGGATCACGGGCTGGCCGGCAAGCGCTTCGGGGAGATCCTTAGCCTGTTCGGGGACGATACCGCCATCGGCATCTACACCGCGAACGGCCGGGCGCAGTTGAACCCGCCCATGGATACCCCGCTTCAACCCGGCGACCAGTTGATCGTCATCGCGCGCGATAACACCCGCATCCTGGCCGGGGCGGAACCGGCCGCCGCGGCGCAGGAAACCCTCATCCGCACCGATGCGCTGCCGCCGCGCCAGCCGGACCGCACGCTGTTCCTGGGCTGGAACTGGCGCGTGCCCATCGTGATCGAAAACCTGGACCGCTACGTGCTGCCCGGTTCAGAGGCGGTGATTATGACCAATCACGGCGCAGTGGAAGAGACGCTGGACGGGCTGCGCGAGCGGGTGAAAAACCACAGCCTGCACCTGCTGCGCGGCGATATCACCGACCGGGCCACACTGGAAAAGCTGGACCTGGGCCAGTACCAGCACGTGATCGTGATGAGCTATTCCGACACGCACACCCAGCAACAGGCCGACGCCGCCACCATGATCGCCCTGCTGCACCTGCGCGATATCGCCGACCAGCGCGGCTACACCTTCAGCCTGACCAGCGAAATGCTCGATGACCGCAACCGCAAGCTGGCGATGGTGACGCGCGTGGACGATTTTGTGGTCAGCGACCGGCTGGTGAGCATGATGATGGCCCAGGTGGCGGAGAACCGCGCCGTCAACCTGGTGTTTGAAGACCTGCTCAACCCGGAAGGCTCGGAGATCTACCTGCGCCCGGCCTGCGCCTACGTCGAAACGGGAAAAAAGGTCAACGTTGCCACGCTGGTGGAGGCCGCGCGCCGGCGCGGCGAGGTGGCAGTGGGCTACCGGCTCAGCGCTCACGTGCGCGACCCCGAACGCTATTACGGTGTGGTGATCAACCCCGCCAAAGACGCCGAGGTGGTTTTGAACGATCAGGACCGGGTGATTGTGCTGGGAATGTAGGACGCGCCACCCCCCAATCCCCTCCACCCCCGCTCCACCCCCCTCCCAACCTCCCCCCAAATCGCTGAAAACCGCGATTTGGGGGGAGGCTTTGACTCGTCCCTCTATTTTCGTTCTTTGAAAATGGAAAGGCTTTTACTCCTCCCTCCATTTTCGTTCTTTGAAAATGGGGGGAGGTTGGGAGGGGGGTGGAGCGGGGGTGGAGGAAGGTTGAGCGGGGGTATAATACCCCCATGATTACCAACCTGATCTGGGACGTGGGCGGGACGAT
>CALDSL010000468.1 GCA_937920255.1 uncultured Anaerolineaceae bacterium
CCCCGACAGCGAAACCACCTTCGGCGAGCGCGCCTGCGCGCGCGGCGGCCTGGGCGCCATCTCGGCCCTCGAAGTGATGCCGCTCGCCCTGGCCCACGCCCAGCGCCTGGTCAAGTTCGGCGCATAACAGAGATATTGAAAGCGTAAAAAAACGGTGGGGCATGCCCCACCGTTTTTTTACGCTTTCAATATCCTTCCCCCAAAAATGCATAACAACGCCCCGCTGATCGTTACCGCGCCGACCAGAATGAACGCATCTCTCCAGAAGCGCATGGGGAACAGGCGGATCAGTGTGTCGGACCACTCGAAGATCCACGTGTCGCCGGTGAAGAACAGGCGGTGGAACTGGGTGAACAGCGCCTGAAAGCTGACCGCCACCAAAACCAGCACCGTCACAATCAGCCCCAGCGTGGCCCACCCCCCGCGCCACACCCCGCGCCGGTACTGCCCGCTCCACCCGCCGCGCCAGGCCCACACGCCCAGCCCAACAAGAACCGCAAGCATCACCCACCAGGCGCGGTAGGCGGCCTGCACCAGGTTCTTCACATCCACCATGTGGCTTAGTTCGCGCTGGTTGTACAGCGGCTGGCCGTCCGGGAAGCGCAGATCGCCCAGGTAGGAGATGTCGCTGTCATTCACCAGATAGTTGATCGCGAACTCAGACCAGTACAGACGCTCTTCCTTGGTGAAACCAAATGTATCTTCAGGAAAACCGGGGGAGTTATACTCGATCCGCGCGTAGAGTGGGGTGATCATCACGCGGATGGCGGTGATGAGCAGGAAAAATGGGATAATGGCGGTTACGACAATCGAAAGCACGGCGTACAGGTGTTTCATTGGGTCGTCTCCCCTGCGGGTGAAAACAGGTAGCTGAGGATCAGGTTGTTGGTCATCCACTCAATTGGCGCTTTGTCGTCGGTGAATACCACCCCCGGCTCCGGCGCGGGTTGCAGATTGGTGAGCGTCACGCTCAGCGTTTCCAGCAGCAGCGGGTGCGCGCCGCTGCCCGCAACGGAAAGCGCGGCGTAGTTTTCCATCAGGTTGGCCGCCTGGGTGGGCTGCGCGGTGGCGAAAACCAGCGAGTTGTACGTGCCGGGCAGATCCATTACGTGCACGCTGGGAAATACGGTCAGGATGGTGGACGCCAGCGCATCCACCAGGCGGCGGTCATCCGGGCCGCGCCCCACGTTGATCACCATCACCCCGTCGTCGGTCAGGTGCTCGCGCACGATGGTAAAGAACTCTTGCGTCACCATGCTGGGCGGGATATACGGCGGGCGGTAGGCGTCCACGCTGATCACCTGGTACAGGTTGTCGCTCTGCTTCAACCCCACCCGCCCGTCCACCACGTATACGTTCAGGTTGGGCATCGTCATACCGAAATATTCCCGCCCGGCGGTCACAATTTTGGGGTCAATTTCGTAGCCGTCGATGGTGATCTGCGGGTAGACAATCGCGGCCTGGCGCGCGGTAGTGCCGGCCGCCAGCCCGATGATCGCCATGCGCTCCACCGCTGCGGGCGGGTAGGGGGCCGGGTTGAAAAACGGCGCCGCCAGCACCTGCTCCCACGGCCCCTGGTAGTTGAGCACGTCCGGGTGGTAGATCGAATGCACGCCCTGGCCTTCGTTGAGCCGCAGCAGGTGATAGCCGTTCTCTTCCACCACCTGAATGTAGTTGTAGCCGGATTCGGTCTCGTAGATCAGCCCAGGAGTGGCGCGGTCAAAACCGCGTATGCCCACAATGCCCAGCGCCAGCAGAATCACCGGCATCCACGCCAGCGGGAGCACTGCGCGCGCGCCGGCGGCCTTCCACAAACCCACCAGCGCCACCAGCAGCAGCGTCCCGCCGATCACAATAAAGCTGCGGAAGGTGCCCACCAGCGATGAAAGCACCAGCACCGGCAGGAATGTGCCGATAAACGAACCCAGGGTCGACAGGGCGTAAATATTACCCGCGGTCACCCCCGCGGATTCACGGTCTTTCACCGCCAGGCGGATGGCAAAGGGTGAGGTCATGCCCATCAGCACAGTGGGGGCAATAAACACCACCAGTACGGTAACAAATGACCCAAACAAAACGCCCATCTGCAACTGATTGAAGGCCTGTTCGGTAAACCGCATAACCGGCCGCGCCACAACCGGCACGACGCCGCATAGGAACCCGGCCCACGCCATAATCTTGAACATGGTGGTGAAATGGGGCGAGCGGTCGGCCCAGCGCCCGCCCAGATAGTAACCCACCGCCAGATAGATGAGAATCAGCCCGATGACGCTGGCCCACACCAGGTTACTGCTGGAAAAGTTATTGGACAGAAGCCGCGAGGCCGCCATTTCCATGGCCAGCGAAGACATTCCCGATACAAAAACGGCAAAGTACAGGTATCTATGCATGAGCGGAATTATAACCCGCGCGGCGGCTTTCTGTATAATAACGTAGGAAGCAGACGAGAGGAGCGAAGCATGAAACTGGTCTCTGTAGCCGAAATGCGCGCGATCGAGAAAGAAGCGGACAGCCGCGGGTTGACCTTCGCGCAAATGATGGAAAATGCCGGAATGGGGCTGGCGGGCGTGATCATGGATGCGCTGGGCGATGAAGGCGTCCAGCCGCTGGCCGGGCTGGTGGGACCCGGCAACAACGGCGGCGATGCGCTGGTGGCGCTGGCCGCGCTGGCGCAGATGGGCTGGGAGACGCGCGCCTACCTGGTGCGCCCGCGCCCACAGGACGATCCGCTGCTGCAGCGCTTTCTGGACGCGGGCGGATCAGTGATTTCAGCCGAGGATGACGCCGATCTGGAACAACTGCGCGAGCTGCTCAGCCGCTCCGGCGTGGTGCTGGATGGCGTGCTGGGCACCGGGGCGCAGCTTCCGCTCAGGCCGGAGGTGGCGCGCGTGCTTGCGGCGGTGCAGGAGATGCAGAACGACTACGCCGTGGTGGCGGTGGACTGCCCCAGCGGCATGGATTGCGACACCGGGGAAGTGGCGCCGGAAACCCTGCGCGCCGATCTGACGGTGTGCATGGCCGCGCCCAAGGTGGGCATGTTGCGCTTCCCGGCCTTCGATTACCTGGGCCAGATGGATGTGGTCGATATTGGATTGGACGCCAACATGCCCGCCTGGGCCGCGGTGCAGGATGGCGTGGTTACCGCCGAAGATGTGCAGGGCGTTCTGCCCGAGCGCCGCAGCGACGCGCACAAGGGCACGTTTGGCACCGCCATG
>CALDSL010000469.1 GCA_937920255.1 uncultured Anaerolineaceae bacterium
CCCGGGGTGATGATTTAAAGATTCCTTGTCAGACAAATAGTGACAAATTGCTCTTGTCTGACAACTGACTTTTGTCTATAATTTTCCTTAGATCCACGCGTAGATTTCACCTGGTCTCGCCAGGTTCTTATTCAGATTTCCAGGACCGGTCGAAAAACGATATGGCAACGCTTCTCATCCGTAATGCAAGCCTTCTGGTTACCATGGATGCACAGCGCCGGGAAATTGTCTCCGGTGGGTTGTTCGCCCGCGACGGTTTTATCGAGCAGGTAGGCCCCACGCAGGATCTTCCGCAGGAAGCGGATGAAATCCTGGATTTGTCCGGTCACCTGGTGCTGCCCGGGTTGATCAACACCCACCACCATTTTTACCAGACCCTCACGCGCGCCGTGCCCGCCGCCCAGAACGCCAACCTGTTCAACTGGCTCAAGACGCTTTACCCGATCTGGGCGCGCATGACCTCCGAGGATATTTTTGCTTCTACGCAGACAGCGCTGGCCGAGCTGGCGCTGTCTGGCTGTACCACGGCATCCGACCACCTGTACCTGTTCCCCAACGGTTCGCGACTGGATGATGAAATCGCCGGCGCGCGCGAGATGGGGCTGCGCCTGCACGCCTCGCGCGGCTCGATGAGCCTGGGCGAGAGCCAGGGCGGCCTGCCGCCCGACAGCGTGGTGGACAGCGAAGAGCACATCCTGGCCGACAGCCAGCGCCTGATCGAGCAGTATCACGACGCCAAACCCGGATCGATGTTGCAGATCGTGCTCGCGCCGTGCTCGCCGTTCAGCGTCACCGGTGAATTGATGCGCGAGAGCGCGGCGCTGGCGCGGCAGTACGGCGTGCACCTGCACACCCACCTGGCCGAAACCGAAGATGAGCAGCAGTTCTGCCTGGATATGTTCGGCCACCGCCCGGTGGCCTACATGCAGTCGCTGGATTGGGTCGGCGACGATGTGTGGTTCGCGCATTCGGTGTGGGCCAACAAGGAAGAAGTGCAGGTCTACGCGCGCACCGGCTGCGGCGTGGCCCACTGCCCATCATCCAACATGCGCCTGGCTTCCGGCATTGCCCCGTTGTGGGAGATGATGCGCGCCGGCGTCAAAGTCGGGCTGGGCGTGGACGGCTCGGCCAGCAACGACAGTTCGCACCTGCTGGCCGAAGCGCGCCAGGCCATGCTGCTGGCGCGGCTTCGCGCCGGCATCGAGGGCGCATCGCTTTCGGGCAGCGGCGGCGCGCCAATCCTAACCGCGCGCGAGACGCTGGAACTGGCCACCATCGGCGGCGCGGCCGTGCTCGGCCGCGGCGATATCGGCTCGCTGGAGCCGGGCAAGTGCGCCGACCTGATTGCCATCAACCTCAATAAACTTGAGTATGCCGGCGCGCTGCATGATCCGCTGGCCGCCATCCTCTTCTGCCACCCCGGGCGCGTGGATTGGAACATCGTCCACGGGCAGGTGGTGGTGCGCGAGGGACAACTCGCGCGGGTGGATGAGCGCCAGATCATCGAAAAACACAACCGGGCCGCGAAGCGGCTGCTG
>CALDSL010000470.1 GCA_937920255.1 uncultured Anaerolineaceae bacterium
ACCGCCGAAATTTCGGGCATCGCCCCGGCGCTGATGACCGCGCGCTGCCTCAACCTGCCGGTGGTGTACGCGCGCAAGAGCAAGCCGATCACCATGCCCGACCAGGTGTACCTGACGGTCGCGCCTTCGCATACCAAGGGACGCATGGTCGAGCTGATTGTTTCGCCCGAATACCTGGGCCACGGCGAGCGGGTGCTGATCATTGACGACTTTCTGGCCAGCGGCGCGACGATCAACGGTCTGGTGCGGCTGACGCACGCGGCCGGCGCCACCATCGTGGGGGTGGGAACACTGATCGAGAAGACGTTTGAAGGCGGGCGCGATGCGCTGGCCTATCTGAACGTGCCGGTCGAGGCGCTGGTGCGCATCACCTCAATGGACAACGGCCAGATCGTGGTTGCCGATTAAGCGCGGCCGCATGCACGACGCAATCGCTGTCCTCGATTTCGGCTCGCAGACCAGCCAGCTTATCGCCCGCCGGGTGCGCGAGGCGAACGTCTACTGCGAGCTATTCCCCTGGAACGCGCCCGCCGCGCAGGTGCTGGCGCTGCGCCCCAAAGGCTTTATCCTCTCGGGCGGGCCGTCTTCGGTATACGAACCGGGCGCACCGCAAGCCCCGGCCTATGTGCTGGAGGCGGGCGTGCCGGTGCTGGGCATCTGCTACGGGATGCAGGCGCTGGCGCACGCGCTGGGCGGCCAGGTGGCCGCCGCGGCCGGGCGCGAGTACGGCCAGGCAGTGGTGGAAACGGTGGCCGAGAACCGCCTGCTGCCCACCGGCCAGCAAACGGTGTGGATGTCGCATGGCGACCGCATCGAGCGGCTGCCGGATGGGTTCACGGCGCTGGCGGCTAGCCCGCACAGCCCCGCCGCGGCCATGGGCGACGAACGGCGCGGCTGGTACGGCCTGCAGTTCCACCCCGAAGTGCGCCATACGCCGGGTGGCAGCGCGCTGCTGCGGCGGTTTGTGGTCGATATTTGCGGCGCGCGCGCCGCTTGGACGCCGGAGTCGATCATCGCCGAGGCGGTGGAGCGCATCCGCGCGCAGGTGGGCGGCGAGCCGGTGCTGGCCGCGGTCAGCGGCGGGGTCGATTCGAGCGTGGCAGCGGCGCTGGTGCACCGAGCGGTGGGCGACCAGTTGCGCGCGGTGTTTGTGGAAAATGGGCTGCTGCGCCAGGATGAGCGCCAGCAGGTGGAGCAGGCCTTTCGCCAGCATTTAGGCGCGAACCTGACCGTGGTGGATGCTTCCGTGACCTTCCTGGCGCGGCTGGCCGGGCAGACCGACCCGGAGGCCAAGCGCCGCGCCATCGGCGAGACGTTTATCCGCGTGTTCGAGCAGGCGGCGCGGGAACTGGGCCAGCCGCGCTTTCTGGTGCAGGGCACCATCTACCCCGACGTGGTCGAATCATCCGCGCCGGACCGCGCCCAGGGGCAGCGCATCAAGAGCCACCACAACGTGGGCGGGCTGCCGGAGAACATGGATTTTGCCCTGGTGGAGCCGCTGCGCTATCTCTTTAAAGATGAAGTGCGCGCGGTGGGCGAGGCGCTGGGGCTGCCGGCCGGGCTGGTGTGGCGGCAGCCTTTCCCGGGGCCGGGGCTGGCGGTACGCTGCCTGGGCGAGGTGACCGCCGAGCGCCTGGCGCGGCTGCGCGCCGCCGACGCCATTTTCACCGGGGAGCTGGCGGCGGCCGGGCTGCTTGGCCGGCGGCTGGAGGGTGGTACCCTTCAGGGTGGTACCCTGAGCCTGTCGAAGGGTGGTACCCTGAAGGGTACGGGCTTTGATCAGACTGAGGGCATTGCGCAGGCGTTTGTGGCGCTGCTGCCGGTGCGTTCGGTGGGGGTGATGGGCGACCAGCGCACCTACCACGAGACCGCCGCGCTGCGGGCCGTCACCACGTCTGACTTTATGACCGCCGATTGGGCGCGGCTGCCGCACGACTTGCTGGCGCGGGTGGCAAACCGCATCGTCAACGAAGTAGACGGAATCAATCGCGTGGTGTATGATATTACCAGCAAGCCGCCCGCCACCATTGAATGGGAATGACGGGATGATTTTTGCGCCGGAGCAAAATTGCAGATCCGGCCGGCGCGCCCTCCCCTATGTCGTTTTTCCCGGCGGTTTTAAGGAGCAATATGAACTTCGGCGAGGTTCTTAGCAAAGCCGGAACCGTGATCTGGCGCAATAAAATCCTGTGGCTGTTTGGCATCCTGGCCGGGTGCGGCGGCAACCGCAGCTCGGGCGGATCGTTCAACTACCAGTTCTCCAGCGAGGATTTCCGCACGGGCGATCTCCCGGAGCCCCTGCGACGCATGGGCGAATGGATCGTCCAGTTTTTCAACAACACGCCGGGCTATGTTTACATTGTGGCGGCAGTGGTGGTACTGGCGCTGATCATCCTGGCCATTTACCTTTCGACCATGGGGCGCATCGGGCTGGTGCTGGGCGCGCTGCGCGGCGACGAAGGCCAGGAAAAACAGAGTTTGGGCACGCTGTGGAACGACAGCCACCCCTTCTTCTGGCGCATGCTGGTGCTGAACCTGCTGGTGGGCGTGGCGGGGCTTATCATCTTCCTGGTGCTGCTCATCCCGATCCTCGGGCTGACCGTGCTCACCGCCGGGATCGGGTTGATCTGCCTGTTCCCTCTGCTGTGCGTGTTGGGCATTGGCGTGCTGGTATTGAACGTCTGGATCGAGCAGTCGGCGGTAGCGGTGGTGGCCGAAAAGCTGCCGGTGGTCGACGGCTTGCGCCGCGGCTGGCAAATTTTCCGCAGCAATCTTGGCCAGCTCCTGGTACTATTACTGATCCTGACCATCGGCAGTTTTGTGGTCAACCTGGTGCTGTTTGTCCCGCTGATGATCACCATGATCCCGCTGATCATGGCCTTTATGGGCGGAACGGCGGATATTGGCGTCATGGGGCAGGCCTCCATCGCGCTGCTTTTGCTGTACCTGCCGGTGATGATTTTCATCGGCGGCGTGGTGCAGAGCTATATCGGCAGCGTGTGGACGCTGGCATTTCGCCGGCTGGCGAGGCCGGCAGCGCCGGGCGGAGCGGCAGTCTACTAGCATAGAGAGGTAGCGGACTATTGTCTCAGACCAAACGGTCTGTTCATCAACGGGTGGCATTTCTGACCGGCGCGATCCTGGCGGTGATGGTTCTGTTGTGCCTGCCACTGGCCAGCGCGCTGGCGCAAAGCGGCGGCAGCGCCGCGATTTCCGCGCCCAACACCACCCGCTTCCCGGAGATCGTCTTCTACCTGGATGCGTACGACTCGGCCGGCGGGTTTATCCCTGACCTGACCCCCGATGACCTGACCGTGCTGGAAAACGACGAGCCGCGCCCGGTGACCGACATCCAACTGGTGGAGCCGGGGGTGCAGATCATCGTGGCCTTCAATGCCGCGCCGTTTATGGCCAACCGCATTGTGGGCGAGACCATCTTTGAAAAGCTGCAAACGCGGCTGGAAGCATGGGCCGAAGACCAGCCCAGCCAGACCAGCGATGATTTCTCGCTGGTTACCGGCGAAGGCGTGCAGACCATCCGCCAGACCGAGCCGCGGCGCTGGAAGCAGAATGTGGAAGAGTACCAGCCCGACCTGATGCAGAGCAAGCCATCGCTGGCCGGCTTTTCGCAGGCGCTGGACCTGACCACCGACCCCAACCCCAACGCGCAGATGAAGCGCGCCATCCTGTATGTGACCCCGCTGCCGGCCGACGCGGCGCTGGAGGCGCTGCCCAACCTGGCCGCGCGCGCCGCTGAGAGCGGAGTGCGCGTGTTCGTGTGGCTGGTGGCCGACACCGCCGCGGATGCCTCTCCGGCGGCCGAAGCGCTGCGCTCGCTGGCGCGCGAGACCGGCGGGCATTTCTTCCTGTTCTCGGGCGTGGAAACCCTGCCCAACCCGGACGTCTACTTTGGGCCGCTGCGCAAGCTGTACCAGGTGAGCTATACCTCGGGCGTGCGCAGCGCGGGCAAGCAAAGCCTGCAGGTGGAGATCGAGCGCACCGGCGTGCGCGCCAGCAGCAAGGCCCAACAATTCACGCTCAACGTGCAGCCGCCCAACCCGATGTTCCTCGAACCGCCGGCGCGGATCGAGCGCGCTGCGGACCAGAATGGCTCGGCGATGGAACCGGCCAGCGTTACACTCAATATGCTGGTGGAATTCCCCGACGGCTACGCGCGCCCGCTGCACAGCGCCGAACTGTACGTGGACGGCGAACTGGCCGACGCCAACACCCAGGCGCCGTTCGACGTGTTCACCTGGGATCTGGCCGGCTACACCGCCAGCGGAAACCATAATTTGCAGATCGAGATCCAGGACGCGCTGGGCTTCGAGCAGGCCAGCAGCGAAATTCCGGTGGAGATCGCGGTGGCGCAGCCGGCGCAGATCACCCTGCGCGAGCAAATATCGCCGCGGCGGCTGATCATCGGCGGGGCGGTGTTCCTGGCGGCGGCGGCGCTGCTGGCGGTGCTGTGGCTGAGCGGCAAGCGCCACTGGTTTTCATCGGCCGAACGGCTGCGCAGCGCGCGCCGCATGAAAGACCCGGTCACCCAACCCGTGGAGATCGCGCAGGACCAGCCGCGCAAGGGCAAAGACGCCGCCAGCGAAAGCCCGTCCTGGCCGCGGCCTTCGACCAACCGCAACGCGCCCGCCTGGCTGGTGCGGCTGGACGAAAATAACCAGCCGGTTACCGGAAATAACATCCCGGTGCTGCGGCGCGAGACCACCTTTGGCAGCAGCCCGCAGCAGGCCAGCTATGTCATCCCCTCGCCCTCGGTTTCCGGGCTGCACGCGCGGCTGACGCTCACCCGTGACGGCGACTACCTGCTGGCCGACACCAACTCGGTGGCCGGCACGTGGGTGAACTTCTCGCCGGTATCCACTGCCGGGGTGATTGTGCAGCACGGTGATATCATTCACCTGGGGCAGATCGGTTTCCGTTTTGAACTGGCCAATCCGGGCCACGTGCGCGCCCCGCAGTTGAGCGAATACGAAGACACGCCATGAACGCGACAGAACAGGCGCATCTGCTGGTTGCCGCCCGCAGCCACCCGGGCATGTCGGGCAAGAATAATGAAGACCGGTTCGCAGTCACCGCGCTGCGGCTGAAATCCAGCCGCGCGCCGGCGCTGCTGGCGGTGCTGTGCGACGGCATCGGCGGGCACCGCGCCGGTGAGGTGGCGGCGGATATTGCCGTGCAAGCCATCGGCCGGCGCGTGGCGGCCGGCGCGGCCAGCGAGCCGCTGCGCAGCCTGAACCAGGCCATCCAGGAGGCCAGCCAGGAGATCTACGAAATGGCGCAGGGCGACCCATCGCGCGCGGGGATGGGGGCCACGGCGGCGGTGGCGCTGGTGATTGGCAACCAGCTCTACGCGGCCACGGTGGGCGATTCGCGCCTGTACCTGATGCGCCGCGGCACCATCCGCCAGCTCAGCACCGACCACACCTGGGTGCAGGAAGCGCTGGACCACGGCTTTTTGCAGCCCGAACAGGCCAAAAGCCACCCGAACGCGCACGTCATCCGGCGCTATTTGGGCTCGCCCACCCCGCCCAAGGTGGACCTGCGGCTGCGGCTGAATAACAAGGAAAGCGACAGCCAGGCCGAAGCCAACCAGGGGCTAAAGCTGCAACCCGGCGACCGGCTGCTGCTGTGCAGCGACGGCCTGACCGACCTGGTGGAAGATTCTGAGATTCTATCCACCTTTCAAGCCTACCCGGGCGAGCAGGGGGTGGATGCGCTCATCGCGCTGGCCAACCAGCGCGGCGGGCACGATAACATCACTATTGTGGCGCTGGAAATGCCGCGCGCGCGGCGCGCGCTGGGGATTGCGTGGAAGCGGCGCGCCTGGTCGGCGGGCTGCCTGGGCGCGGTGATCGGCGCGCTGCTGCTGGCGGCGCTGGTGCTGGCCGGGCTGTGGTACTTTGAGGGCTGGCCGCCGCTGCCGGGGAATGACACGCCCACCCCCACGGCGACGATGAGCGCCACACCGACCACGACGCCCACGCCCACCCGCACGGCCCGGCCCACGCGCACCCCGCGCGCCACGCTGGGGCCGGAGATTTTTGGAACCGCCGCGCCGGCATCCGCCACCGTTCCGCCGGTGCTGCTGCCGCCGGGCGGCCCCACCCTCACCCCCTGGCCCACCAACACCTCCCCGGTGAGCGGTCTGGCCGGCACGCCCGAACCGGAGACGTAATGCAAGCGACCACTTCTCTCCCCAGCGGTTACGTCAAGCGCGGCACAGTGAACATCACCAAAAGCCCAGGGCTGTTCATCTTGCTCAACCTGCTGGGCGTGGTGGTGCTGCTGGCAGCCGGTGCGCTGTTTATCCAGCTCGGCTACGCGCTGCGGCCGGACGATATGGACGCCATGCTGCTGAATTTGTCTGGCGGGGGTAATTTTGTGCCCGGGCTGCTGGCGCTGCTGGCCGTGCTGGTGGTGATGGTGGTGGTGCACGAAGCCATCCACGGCTTTTTCTTCTGGCTGTACACCCGCGCGCGGCCGGCGTTCGGCGTGGGCGCGGGTTATGCCTACGCAGCCGCCCCGGGCTGGTACCTGCCGCGCAACCAATACCTGCTGGTAGGCATCTCGCCGCTGCTGGTGATCACGCTGGTGGGAGCGCTGCTGCTGGCGGTAGTGCCGGCGGCGCTGCTGCTGCCGGTGCTGGCGCTGATGATCGTCAACGCCAGCGGCGCGGTGGGCGACCTGGCGGTGGTGGCCTGGCTGCTGACCCTGCCGCGTGAAACGCTGGCCTCCGACGACGGCGATGCCGTGACGGTATACGTGCCTGAGACCATATAAACCGGGAAAGAAGAACTTAACACGAATATCACGAATAAGCCGAATGCCACCCATTTTTTACTGGTGGCATTCGGCTTATTCGTGATATTCGTGTTAATCTGTTGCGGGTAAGTGCGCGGCGACGGTTTGGAGGAACTGGGGGATATCCAGCGGCTTGGAGATGTAATCGTCGCAGCCGGCGTCGAGCGCGCGCTGGCGGTCGCCGGGCAGGGTATGGCCGGTGATGGCCAGGATGGCGATATGCGCGGTTTGGGGGTCGGCCTTCAACTGCGTGGCCAGCGCCCAACCGTCGATCTCGGGGATGGAGAGATCGAGCAGGACGATATCCGGCTGCTGCTCGCGCACCATGGCCAGCCCCTGTCGGCCGTCGGACGCGCCCAGCACGGTATAGCCCTCCTGCTGGAGCAGGAAGCGCACCAGATCATAATTATCGAGGTTGTCTTCGACGACGAGGATGCGGGCGGCGGGCATGCGGCGGTCTCCCAGGGGCGCGGAATATACCCGACTATACCATCCCGCGCGGCGAGCGGTCAACCGGGAAGGACTTAACAAAGAAGCAAGGAAGCGGCGCTGGCCGCACGCGAAGAAAAACGCCGATGCCTTGTCCGGCGGGGATAAACATGATAAAATACGGGCGCATGGGAGGATAGCCTTCCAGTTTATGGAGGGATGGCCGAGCGGTTTAAGGCGCCTGTCTTGAAAACAGGTGTGGGAAACCCCCACCGTGGGTTCGAATCCCACTTCCTCCGCTGCAAGCGAATATTGGGGAGGTGCCAGAGTGGCCGATTGGGCTCGCCTGCTAAGTGAGTGCTGGGCTTAACCTCAGCCGCGGGTTCGAATCCCGCCCTCCCCGC
>CALDSL010000471.1 GCA_937920255.1 uncultured Anaerolineaceae bacterium
ATATACTCTTCGAGCAGCGGCAGGATCTTTTCCGGGCCATCGTTGATGTTGATGCGGATTTCCTGATCGGCCAAAACACGCGCGGAAAAATCACTCAACAGCAGAGTGGCGTGCGTAGCGCCCAAATCGATGCCGAGCACCTTCCCCAGATCGGGATTAACCTCGAGGCTGATCGCGTGGCGGCCGCCGGTGTGCTGGTCTTCCACCTCGCGCACCAGTCCGGTAGCCAGCAAATCGTTGACGATCTCGGTGATCGCGGCGCGGGTGATCTGGAGCTGGCGCGAGAGTTCGACTCTGGAGATGCCACCCGGCGTGAAACGAATCAAATCAATCGCCGCGTGCCGGTTCCAATTACGCGTATTTTGTGTCGGTACCGTCCAGAAAACTGTGCTCATATCCCTCATTGGTAACGATTAGATTATATGACTCTGTGATGGCAATTGTCAAGTAATCTAACTGTCTTTTATGGACGGTAAACATATTTTCTCATGTTTAATTAACGGCGGTCATCAACAATAAAAAAGCCAACCGTCTCGGGATTGTTCCGTGCGGTTGGCATGCGTATCACTTGCGAACGATTGCGGCCTTACGGTGTCGCCGCGGGCATGGGAGTGGCAGCGGGTGGCATGGTCGGCAGAGGAGCTGGCATTTCCGCGTCGCTTGCCACGAAAATCACATCGTCAAATCCCAGGCCGCGGAACATGCGCGACATATAATTCTCGGCGTTAAGCTGCGCTGTGTTGAGGATGCCGTCATCGATGGCCGCCTGCAAAATCTCCTGCTCGGCCGCGCGCCGCGCGGATGTTTCCAGGTCTCGTTCCCCCTGATTTAACAGCCCCGTGTCGCGATCGTATACATACGACTTCTCATTGTCCAGCGTGGCCACAAATACTTCGGCCGGTGGCAGGCGCACGTAGAGCACATTGTTCTGGATGCTCAGGTCTTCCGGCTGTATTTTGGCCATATCCACCCCGGCGATCACCACGCCGTGCGCCACGAACAACAGCCGGTCGCCAAACAGAAACCCGAACGCGTTCTGGTTGGTCTCAGCCGATATGACTTTTTCGATGGAATACTGGATCGTCTCCAGCCGTGCCAGCGAGCGGACATCATGAATGATGGTAATCGGGTCCGGTTGAATGGTCGGCGTAGGGTTCAAGAAC
This sequence comes from uncultured Anaerolineaceae bacterium, assembly GCA_937920255.1. Lineage (GTDB taxonomy): Bacteria > Chloroflexota > Anaerolineae > Anaerolineales > Anaerolineaceae > CALDSL01. Next base: position 1,164 of record CALDSL010000471.1, read on the forward strand.
TCGGCTACCTGGGTGCGCAGGCTGGAATTGGCCTGTTCCACCGGCGCCAATGCCTGCTGTGCGGTGTTGGAAATGATACGGGTGATCACCCAGATGGCGCCGACCGTCAGAAGCACAAAGCCCACCATCAACCCGATAAAAATCAACAGCCACCGGCCACCGCCACTCGTCTTCTGTTCCATCGCCCAGCTCCTGTGTATCCAATTCAAACCACAAAACCGATTTGCTTGAAATTGGTTATAATCTTTGTTAATCTGCACACGTATTGTATATCAGAAAACAGGTTGCGAGTATTGGGTTGCGTGAAAGCCAACAATTGATGAAGAATAAATCGCTCCTCGTCCAATGGGTCTTATTTCTGCTGGTTGCCGCATCGCTTCTTGCCGGCTGCGGTGGTGAATCCGCGCAGCCAACCGCCACGCCGACGCTTGAACCGGAACCAACCCTGATTCCGATCCCCACCCAGGATTTTCCAACCACCGCCACGCCGGAATTCCCGCTGCCCACGCTGGAGAGCAACCTGCCTACGGAAGAAAATGGCGACCTGTTGCCTGAGGATGTGACGCTTCCGACCGAAGAAGGCGGGGAGGAACTCGTCCCGGAAGGTGATGAATTTCCTACCGAAGAAGGCCAGGAAGACCTGTTTCCGAGCGAGGAAGAAGAATCTCTGGATGACGATAGCGGAGATCAATTCAGCGACGAGGAATTCGGCGATGAATTTTCCGATGAGCAAGAACCGCTCTTCCAACCTACCCCATCCGATATCCCGCTCGGCCAGCCTGGCAACCCGCTGATCCTGGGCGTGGTGACCACCGAAGAGAACCTGGACCAGCTCGATTCCAGCCTGCTATTTGTCGAGCAGCTCTCGGAGCTGACCGGCTATAGCATGGATGTGCTCGGCGTCAATTCGACCACCGAACTGCTGAATGGAATGCAGGTGGGTGCGATCCACATGGCCTGGATGCAGCCGTTCACCTATATCCTCGCCAGCCGGCGCGAATATGCGCGGGTGACGCTCGTCACCAAGCATTTTGGCGTGTACGCCTACGGCACGCAGTTCCTGGCAAATGTCAACTCCGATATCATCCCCTACTTTGACACCACTACCAACACTAACACCGCGGAGGCAGCCGAAGCGCTATCGCAGTTCGCGGATTTGCGCCCGTGCTGGGTCGATCCGCTTTCCGCCTCGGGTTACGTCGTCCCGGCCGGGACGCTGGCGCTGCAGGAAGTGCCCACCCTGCCAGCGCTGTTTATGCAGTCGCACACGGCCGTGGTGCGCGGGCTGTACGTGCAGGGCATCTGCGATTTTGGCGCCACCTACGCCGTGTATGGCGATCCGCGCACGGCCAGCGTTATTCAGGATGACCTGCCAGACGTGATGCAGCGCGTGGTGGTGGTTTGGAAATCCGGCGAAGTCATCCCCAACCTCAACTTCTCCTTCCAGAGCGAAGTTCCGGAAGAAATGATCGAAGCGGTGACCGAAACGCTGATGGATTACGTGCTCAGCCAGGACGGGTTGGACGCAGTGAACGCCGCGGCCGGGTACGAGATCGAAGACTTGAAGCAGGTCGATGACAGCTTCTATGACCCGCTGCGCGAGCTGCTGCAGTATTCCCGCGTCAATCTGCGCACGCTGGTGGGAAAGTAAGCCGGCAAAGGATATGCAAATTCGGGGCAGATGGCCGGTTGGCGTGGTAGAATTTTGGCGTGGTAAAACGGATTACGAAGGGTTTTCGCTTGTTGCTCTATCTCATCCTGGGTGTTTTGATCCTGGTGGCCTTGCCGTACGCTGCCGCCCAGATCTCATCCCGGGTTAAAATCCATTCGGTGGAAAATGCGCCCACCGCCCAGGCCGCCATCGTGTTTGGCGCCGGGCTGACGCGCGACGGCCGCCCCACCCCGGTGCTGCGCGACCGGGTGGCCACGGCCGTGGATCTGTATTTTGCCGGCAAGGTGGAAAAGCTGCTGATGAGCGGCGATAATCGCCAGATCACCTACAACGAGCCGGCTGCGATGCGCGAGTATGCCATCAGCCTGGGCGTGCCAATGGAAGACATCGTGCTGGACTACGCCGGCCAGCGCACCTATGATACGTGCTACCGCGCCAGAGCCATCTTCGGCCTGGATGAGGCGCTGCTGGTCACCCAGGCTTATCACCTGCCGCGCGCGCTGCTCACCTGCAACGGTCTGGGTCTGCAAGCCGAAGGCGTCAACGCCGACCGGCGCGCATACCGCAACCGCTCGCTCAATTTCTGGCGGCTGCGCGAGGTCGGCGCGACGCTGGTCGCGGTGGTGGACGTGTACGTCACCCGGCCGCAGCCGATCCTGGGCCAACAGGAATTTATCTTCCCGCAAACTTCGAACACAGAACCACAACACTCGATCGACTGATCTTCAATTCAAGAAAGAGACTGCCATGAACCGAGAACAGGCGCTTGCCATCGTGCACCAGTACGTCAAAAATCAAGGCTTGATCAATCACATGCTGTGCGTCGAAGCCGCCATGCGCTTCTACGCCGAGAAACTGGGCCAGGATGTGGAAACCTGGGGCCTTGTTGGCCTGCTGCATGATTTTGACTGGGAAATTCACCCCAGCGCGGAAGAGCATCCCTCGCAAGGAGCGCCGCTGCTGCGCGAACACGGCGTGCCAGAAAAATGGGTGCGCGCGATTCTCAGCCACGGCTCGGCGGCCGAGTACCCGCGCGAAGCGTTGATGGAAAAAGCCCTGATGGCCTGCGACGAGATCACCGGATTGATCACCGCAGTGGCGCTGGTGCGCCCTTCGCGCTCGCTGTATGACCTCAACGCCTCTTCGGTAAAGAAGAAGTGGAAAGACCGCGCCTTCGCCGCCGGCACCAATCGAGAGGAAATGGCCGAGGCCGCCGAGGATTTCGGCGTGGAATTGTGGCAGCACGTGGATAATGTTATTCTGGCTATGCGCAGGATCGCGCCGGAGTTAGGCCTGGAAGGCAGCCTCACTCCGCAGAACAGTTTGTAAAACACGGACCAAAAACGAAACGCTCGAAGCGGCTGCTACGAGCGTTTTTACGTTTAACTTCCGGTGCTCTTCTTTTTGCGAGCCGGTTTTGGCGGTTCCTCATCCACGAAGAGCTTAAGAGTGGGCGCTTCGTCGGGCTTGGTCTTCGGCGCGCGCCCCTTGGTGGGCGTCTTGGGCGGCTCGGCTGGTCTGTCTGCCGCTTTGGCGCGCGATTTTGCGGCCGGTTTCTCAGGCGTCGTCTTCGCGGCCAGCTTTTCGGCAGCCTTCGTGCCTGGCTTTGGAGTTGTTTGTGCCGGCGTGGATGCCTTGGCGCTGGCCTTCTTGGCCGGTGCCGGCGTCTCCACCGAAGCAGCCGTCCGGGTGCGCCCAACCGCGGGTTTGGCGGCGGCTGGCTCGGTCTTGCTTGCAACCGCGCGCTTCTTGACCGGCGCAGTTTCCACCGGCGCGGCGGCCGCGTTGGAGCGGCGGCGAGCCGGTTTCTCGCTGGCCAGTTCCGGCACCGGAGCCGCGGCAACGCTGGCCTTGGTGGCGCGGATCTTCTTTTCAGCAGCCGGTTTTTCCACCACGGACGTCTTGCGTGCCGGCGCTTTAGTGGCCGGGGTCGCTTTCGTCGCGGCAGATGGGGAGGCTTTGCCAACCGGTGCTGCCTTTTTGGCTGGGGCGGGCTTGACCGCAGCGGTCTTCCTGGCAGGCGCGGCTTTGGCTGTTGCACTGGTTGAGGCTGCACGCTTCCCGGCCGTTGAGGGCTTTCCGTTTGCTGTGGCTTTCGTGGCCGCCGCGGCGCCGGTTTTGGGGGTTGTGGCGGGCGCCTTCTCGGATGCGGTTACTGCCGCGCGCTTGCGCGCCGGCTTTTCTTCAACCAGTGCGGCTTCCGGGTTCCAGTATTCCAAACCATCCCCCGCGCCGGCCAGCGCGGTGACGACATCACCGGCTTTCTTCACCGCCGCCAGCGCCCGTCCCACGCTCTGGCGCTTGCCAGACGGGATGGCGTCGACCCGCACGGCCAGGGCAGGCTGTTTTTCAAAATGGAGCACGCCTGAGCGGCCGACTTTGCCAGCCAGCATGCCCACCAGTGTTTCGCGCGCGGCTGGCCTGGCGGCGATCACGCCCATGCCGTAGCGCCCCTGCAGCGGGAATTCCCTGGCCGGGATGCGCCAGCCGCTGCCGTCGCTGGCCGCCAGCAGAATTTCACTCCCGGCGTCGAAGCGCTGGAAGGCCACCACCTGGTCTCCTGCGCCCAGCTTCATGCCGTTGACCCCGGCCGCCACAAGACCCATGGCGCGCACATCGCTTTCGGTAAAGCGGATGGCCATGCCACGCGCGGAGAGCATGAGCATCTCAGCGTTGCCGTCGGTCAGGGCCACGCCCACCAGCAAGTCGCCCGCGTTGACCTTGGTCAGGGTGAAGCGCTGCGACGATGGCCCGGGCAGATCCGTAACAGCCGACTTTTTCACCAGGCCTTGCGCGCTGGCGGTAATGACAAAACTCTCCTTGGGCGGCGTGCCGTTGCGCGGGGGCACGGTGAATAAACCGGCCAGCGTCTCGCCATCGGGCAGCGCAGACACGCGGTTGAGCGGCGCGCCTTCCTCCAGCTTAGACACTTCCGGCAGCGCGTGCACGGCCACGGCCACAGCCTGGCCCTGCGCGCCAACCAGATAGAGCGTGTGATGCGTGTTGGTGCGCACCATCCAGCGAGCCGCATCCGGCCCGCTGGTCGCGGGCATTTCGCCGCCACGGATTCGTCCGATGCGGCCCTGCGCGGTGACGCCCACCCAGGCCGTCTCGGCGGTGATCAGGTCGGTGGCGGTGAGCAGCATGTGCGCGGTTTCGCCTTCGCGCAGCGAGACGATCTGCGTGCGTCGCCGGTCGCCGTAGCGCTGCTTCATTTCCAGCAGTTCGGCCTGCACCACTTCGCGCATTCGCTTGGGCGAGCGCAGCAGCGCTTCCAGGTCTTTCATCGTCTGCTGCAGCTCTTTGTACTCTTCGTCGATCTTCTTACGTTCCAGGGCCGCCAGGCGGCGTAGCGGCATTTCCAGAATCGCCTGAGCCTGTACCTGCGACAGCTTGAAGCGTTTGATCAGGCGCTCGCGCGCCTGGTCAACGTCCGCTGAATTGCGGATCAGCTTGACCACTTCATCCAGGTTGGCGATGGCGATGCGCAGGCCTTCCAGCAGATGGGCGCGCTGGCGCGCGCGTTCCAGGTCGTACTCGCTCCGGCGGCGTACCACCACCAGCCGGTGCTCCAGGTAGACGCGCAGCGCCTGTTTGAGGCTGAGCAGGCGCGGTTCGTTATCCACCAGCGCCAGCAGGGTGATACCAATGGTGCTTTCCAGCGGGGTGCGCTTGAACAGCTTGCGCAGAATATCTTCGGGCTCAATGTTGGCCTTCAGCTCGATGACGATGCGCATGCCCTGCCGGTCGGATTCGTCACGCAGATCGGCGATGCCTTCCAGATCGCCCTCGCGCACCAACTCGGCGATGCGCTCGATCAGATTGGACTTGTTGGTCATGTAGGGCAGTTCGGTGATAATCAACCGGCTGCGCCCGCGGCCGGTGTCTTCCATGTGCACGCGGCCGCGCACCGGGATGCGCCCGCGCCCCGAACCGTACGCGGTCAGCAGATCATTGGTCTGGTCCTGCAAAATAATTCCGCCGGTGGGAAAGTCCGGCCCCTTAATAAAATTCATCAGGTCAGAAACGTTGATATCATCCAGGCGGTCCCATTCCTTGAGCATGTACCCAAGCGCATCCACCACCTCGGACAGGTTGTGGGGTGGGATGTTGGTGGCCATGCCGACCGCGATGCCTGTAGAACCATTAACCAGCAGGTTGGGCAACGCCGCAGGAAGCACAACCGGCTCGGCCAGCGACCCGTCGAAGTTCGGGGAAAAATCGACTGTCTCGCGGTCGATCTGCGAGATCATGTCGATGGCGAAGCCTTTCAGCCGCGCTTCGGTATAGCGCATGGCCGCGGGCGGGTCGCCGTCAACGCTGCCGAAATTGCCCTGGCCGTCCACCAGCGGGTAGCGCATCGAGAAATCCTGCGCCTGGCGCGCCATGGCCTCATACACTGCCATATCACCGTGCGGGTGGTACTTGCCCAGCACCTCACCCACGATTCTGGCCGATTTCTTAAAGGCTGAATCAGGCCGCAGCCCCATATCGTACATGGCGTACAGGATGCGCCGCTGCACCGGTTTCAATCCGTCGCGGGCATCCGGCAGCGCGCGCGCCACGATGACGCTCATGGCGAAATCGAGGTACGACTGCTGCATCTCCTGATCAATATCAACTTTCCGAACCAGACCAACTTCCATAGCGAGCTCTCCCATCTTTCCTGTATCTTGTCCGCCAGACAAGAATTAATGTTCTACAAATAATCTTATCATAATTCACTGGCTTTGGGTATATTCACCCTCTTGCGGGCATACATTTCTATTTTAAGCGAAAAATCCCCGAGGATTGGCTTCCTCGGGGATCATTTCGAT
>CALDSL010000472.1 GCA_937920255.1 uncultured Anaerolineaceae bacterium
TACGCAGCTCGAGCAGCTCATGCTGGAGAATTTCGTCAACCAGGCGGCGGTGGCGCTGGCTCAAAACCAGCGCCTGGCCAGCATGCAGCGCGACCTGGCGCGCAAAGATGAAGAACTGGCCCAATTGCGCCGCGCCGGGATGCTAATTTCTTCGCGGCTGCGGCTGAAGGATACCCTCGAAACCATCCTGCAAATGGCGCTGGAAGTAACCGGCGCGCGCTATGGCATTTTTCGCCTGCTGGATGCCAGCGGCGAATACCTCAACACCACCGCCATCGCCGGAGAACGGCTGGCGCGGCCGTTAGTCGAGACGCTGCCTGTCCAGTCCAACAGCATCATGGGCTGGGTGGCACGCAACCGTCGCCCGGCGCTGGTGCCGGATCTGCTGGCGCCGCCCTGGTCGCGGCTGTATTATCCACTGGACGCCGATCTTGAGATGCGCTCGGAACTGGCGGTGCCGCTGATCGGCGCGGGAGGCCGGTTGGAGGGCGTGCTCAACCTGGAAAGCCCGCAGATCGGCGCGTTTTCCGAGGCTGACAGCCATCTGCTGCAGTCACTGGCAGCCCAGGCAGTGATCGCCATTCAAGAAGTGCGGCTGCTGGACGCGCTGCAGGAAATCGCGCCAATGCTGCTGACGCAGACCTGCGCGCAAATGCTGGCGCGGCTGACTGAACTGGCGCGCGACCTGGCGAATGCCGACGGCAGCCTGTTGTGGACGGTTGCAGGCGAGGATTTGCAGCAGCAGTCAGCCAGCGGCGCGGAACCCGGCACGGCGGGCGTGGAAATGCTCAAACGGGCGCGGCGCTCGGCGCGCGAGCGCGAGCCGGCGCTGGAGAGCGTTGCCGCCGGCGCCGACGGCCGGGTATTCGACCTGGTGATTGTGCCAATTGCCAGCCGCGAGAGCGGGGCGCTGGGCGCGCTGGGTATTTTCAACGCCGGAAAAGACGTCGCGCGTTTGGGTGAATCGGATTGGGATCGCAAGGTGGTGACGATCCTGGCGCAGTACGCGGCGTTGTCCATCGAGAAGGCCGCGCGGCAGGAAGAACTGCGGCTGGCGCAGGAACAGCGCGCCGTATTGGAAACCTTCGCGGTCGTGGGCGACGTGGCTGCCAACCTGCTGCACCAGTTGAACAATAAGGTTGGCACCATCCCGGTGCGCATCCAGGGCATCGAGGATAAATGCCAGCCCACCCTGAACGCCGATCCCTACCTGCGCGGTAATCTGGAAGAGATCGAGCGCAGCGCCAGCGAGGCGATGGAAGCGGTACGCGAAAACCTGGCGCACCTGCGGCCGATCCAGATGGCCGAAGTGCATGTGGCGGCGTGCGTGCAGGAGGCAATCCAGGCGGCCAAACTGCCCGAAGGGATCACCGTGCAGATGGAGGGACTGGAGCGCTTGCCGGTGGTCAGAGCCGGCACGCGCACCCTGGCGCTGGTATTCACCAACCTGCTGGATAATGCCGCGGATGCCATGCGCGGTGACGGCGCGGTGCTGATCCGCGGCGCGGCGCGCGGCAGCAGCGTGGAAATCACGGTCAGTGACAGCGGGCCGGGCATCCCCGCGCACCTGCACGACCGTATTTTTGAATTAAATTATTCCGGCCGGCGGCCACAGCGCACCGGCAAGCTGGGTTTTGGATTGTGGTGGGTGCGCACGCTGATGGCGCGCCTGGGTGGCAGCGTAAGCGTGGAAAGCGACGGCGTGCACGGCGCGACCTTCCGTCTGCGCCTGCCGGCGGCCGGGGAGCAGGCATGAAAAGCCCGCAGCGCGCTCTGGTAGTGGAAGACGAGCCCTCCTGGCAGCAGATTTTGGGCGAGAACCTGGCCGACGCCGGTCTGCAGGTGGACAGCGCCGGCAGCCTGGAAGCGGCGCGCCGGCTGCTGCACCAGCACAGCTACCGCGTGGCGCTGGTAGACCTCTCGCTGCAGGGCGACGATCCGCACAACCAGGATGGGCTGGCGGTGCTGGACGCAGTGCGGCAGACCAACCCTGGTTGCGCGGCCGTGCTGATCACCGGGTTTGCCACGGTGGAATTGGCAGTACAGGTGCTGACCGAGGGCAAGGCCATTTCATGCCTGCGCAAAGAGGCGTTTCAACGCAGCCAGTTGCGCGATCTGATCCGACAGGCGCTGGCGACGCCGCCGGTGGAAGAGCCGCGCTCGCACGGCACGCCCGGAAAATTGGCACCCGCATGGGCGCAGCCCGCCGCATCCCCGCGCGGGCGGCGCGCCCTGGTGGTGGACGACGACGCCGGCTGGCGCAGCATTTTACAAGAACTCCTGGCGGAAGCAGGCTTTTCGGCGCGGCTGTGCGCCGGTTTTGGAGAAGCGCTGGGCGTGCTGCGGCACGAGCCGTTTCAACTGGCGCTGGTGGATCTATCACTTTCTGGCGCGGAGCGCGGCTGGCAGCAAACGCCGCAGGAACTGGAAGGCTACCGGCTGCTGCGCGCGGCGCAGGAGGTGGGCATCCCGGCCGTGGTGGTGAGCGGGATCAGCAGCGCGGACGAGATCGAGCGCGCGTACCAGCAGGGCGGCATCTATGCCTACGTGGAGAAGCAGTCATTCAACCGGCGCGCGTTCTTGCGGCTGGTGGACGAAGCGCTGCAGGCCAGTCAGGCGGCCAGCGACCTGAGCGCGCTGACCGGGCGCGAGCACGAGGTGCTGCATCTGGTGGGGCAGGGCCGCACCAACCGCGAGATCGCCGAACAGTTGATGATCTCGGAGAATACCGTCAAGCGCCACGTAAAGGCCATCTTTCGCAAGCTGGATATTCACACCCGCGCCGCGGCAGCCGCCCGGCTGGCCGGCGCGCCTGCCGAAAAAACCAGTCGCGATTAACGGTCTACGCAAGACAATTGAATCGCGAAGAAGAAATGTCAGCTTTTCTTCGCGACTTCGCGATTCAGATGTTTTCACGATGCTCATGAACGATCAGACAAGACTAAGCGTCCACTTCGGGAAAGACGCAAAAAGCCAGGGTCTCTTCGGCGCGCTGCGTATAGCCAATCCGGCGCGCCAGGGCCGCGGACGGCAGGTTGCGCGTCCAGCAGTGCCAGCCGATGCTTCGGTAGCCGCGGCGCAGGGCTTCTTCCACAAACGCAGCGCCAGCAACGGTGCCAAACCCGCGCCGCTGGTACGCCTCCACGGTGGCGATGCCGACCTCGCAGCGTTCGCCGCAGTTGTACTCCGACAGGCACCAGGCCACCAGGTCGAGCCCGTGGGTGAGGCACACGCCAAAACTGTGCTCCAGGAAATCCGCAATCGAAACGCGCTCAGATTGTGTCTCTTCGCGCAGATATTCGATGGATGACCAGCGGTCGTCTGCCAGCAGCCTGGCATCCACCGGGCGCAGGGTGAAACCCTCTGGCAGCAGGCCGCGCCAATCGGTCAGGGTATTGCTGCCAGCGTCGAAGGCGTACACCTGGCGCTGTGCATCAGGGTAGATGCGCGCGAACGTATTGCCAAACAGGGCCGGGTACAGATCCACCCAGCCGGCATGCGAAGGAAAGACGAGCGCGATCCCCACACCGTCCTGTTTCAGTTTCGGGAAAACCTGGCCGGTGAGCAGTTCGCCCAGCGCGGCGTTAAAGTCCGCCTTGCGGCTGGAGCCGAGCAGATAGACCTTGTTATGAAACACCGCCGCCGCCGCGCTGGGTTGGTCGGGATTATCGACCCACACGCGCGCCGGGGTCAGGCCGGCCAGGATTGACGGCAGGATAAGATGATGCCCGGCCATCGCGTCAAACAGCGGCCGGGCCGCGGGAAGTTGATCGGGAGAGAGAAGGGTGATCATGGACTGTATTATGCCACAAACCGGGGGACGCCCCGGTTTGTGGCATAATACATACTGATCCTCAGGTTAGTCTGTAAGCCGCATTCTGTCGTCACGATGGGTATCCCTTGCGGGACGGCCTCGCGGCGGACGACCATCTCTCTGGGCTGCGCGTCACCGCGCAGCTCTAGCAGTCTACCCGGGGCTCGAGGGAAACGAGCCGCTTCCCGCCCGCCCGAAGGCAGGCTTCACCCCTGCTTGACCTTGCTCCGGATGGGGGTTACCTGGCCGCGGCATTACTGCCGGCGCCGGTGGTCTCTTACACCACCATTTCAACCTTACCGGTTTCCCGGCGGTATGTTTCTGTGGCCCGATCCAGCAGGTTCGCCTCTCGCGAGGTTTCCCCGCTCCGGGTGTTACCCGGCATCCTGCTCTGTGGAGTGCGGACTTTCCTCGATCCCGCTCGCGCGGAACCGCGGCCGTCCGACCAACCTGAGGTGCATACAATATACCCTTAACGAGAGGGATCGTCAATTGTTAACATTTTTTCCCTGTCAAACCGCGCAATTGTCATATGATTTATATGAATTTCGAGGGTTGTCGCAAGCTCGCCGGCTGGTTACAATTAACCAACGCTCGCAAGAGCCAACTCCCGCTTGATCAATTATCCGCAACGGAGTGGAAGGGTGCACTATGCTGAAAGACCGTTGGGGTCGACCAGTCACATACCTGCGTGTTTCGGTCACTGACCGCTGCAATTTTCGCTGTGTTTACTGCATGCCAGCCGAGGGCATTGTCCGTCAGGAGCACTCGGCAATTTTGACGTATGAGGAAATCACCCAGATCGTACGCGTAGCGGCTGAAGAGGGCGTGCGCGAAGTGCGCCTGACCGGCGGCGAGCCGCTGGTGCGCCAGGACCTGCCGGTGCTGGTGCGCATGATCGCGGCGATACCTGGCATTGAAGACCTGAGCCTGACCACCAACGGCCTGCTGCTCGACCGCATGGCGCAACCGCTGGCCGACGCCGGGCTGAAACGCATCAACGTCAGCCTGGACACGCTCAATCCCGAACGCTTCCGGCGCATCACCCGCGGCGGCGACATCAGCCGCGTGCTGCGCGGGCTGAATGCCGCGCAAGCGGTGGGGCTGTACCCGATCAAGATCAACGTGGTGGCCATGCGTGGCGTCAATGACGATGAACTGGAGGACATGGCGCGGCTGACGCTGGAACGCGATTGGAACGTGCGCTTCATCGAGTTGATGCCGATCAGCAACCAGACGCCGTGGGGCGACGGGTTCCCGCACCCGGACAGCATGTACTTTCCCATCCAGGAAATGCTGCGGCGGCTGGCTCCGCTGGGTCTGGAAGCGCTGGAGCACAAGGTTGGCAGCGGCCCGTCGCGCGCTTACAAGCTGCGCGGCGCCAAAGGCGCCATTGGGTTTATCTCTCCGCTGGGCGAGTCATTTTGCGAAGAGTGCAACCGGCTGCGCCTGACCGCCGATGGTCACCTGCGCCCGTGCCTGATGAGCAGCGTGGAAGTGCCCATGCTGCCCGCGCTGCGCGAAGGCAAGGCGGTGCTGCCGCTGCTGCAGCAAGCCATCGACCTCAAGCCCCAGGGGCACGAACTGGCGCACCAGGAAGCGCCTTCCGGCCGCTGCATGATGCAAATCGGCGGGTAGGGCCGCAAACTTCTCCCATTGGAATTCTGGTACAATACGATTCGATCGGTAGCGATCGAGAGATGTTCGATTTGGACCATCATAGGTGGGTGAAAGTTTGGTTGTATGGTAGTGACAATTTTATCGGTGCTGAAAGTGACAGTCGTGGCGCTATACACGCTTTGCATGTTGGCGCTTTTTTTGTTTGGCCTGAACAGCTTGCTGCTGTCGTTTCTGTATCTGGTCAACCGCGGGAAACAGCGGGTGAGGACCATTCACCAGCAGCCGGCGGAATGGCCGTTTGTGACCATCCAACTTCCAATTTTCAACGAGCGTTACATGGTGCAGCGGTTGCTGGAGGCTGTAACCTCGTTGGATTATCCGCCTGAGCGGCTGCAGATCCAGGTGCTGGATGATTCGACCGATGCGACGATCGATCTGGTGCGGCCGCTGGTAGACGCATACCAGCGCCAGGGCGTGAATATCCAATACGCCCATCGCAGCGACCGCAGCGGTTTTAAAGCGGGAGCGTTGGAAGAGGGTCTTTGCACCGCCACGGGCGAGTTCGTGGCGGTGTTTGATGCCGATTTTGTGCCCGAACGCGACTGGCTGCGAAAGGTCATCCCTTACTTTCACGATCCGCGGGCGGGCTTTGTGCAAACCCGGTGGCGGCATATCAATGACAAGTTCTCGCTGCTGACGCGGCTGCAAAGCCTGGCCTTGGACGGCCATTTTGTGGTGGAACAGACCGCGCGCTTTACCTCCGGGCTTTTCATGGGATTCAATGGCTCCGCGGGGATCTGGCGTCGGGCGGCGATTGAGGATGCTGGCGGCTGGCAGGGTGACACGCTGACCGAAGATCTGGATTTAAGCTACCGCGCCGAGCTGAAAGGTTGGCGGCCGGTTTATATTCCGCAGATCACAGTGGGTTCGGAAGTGCCGGTGCAGGTCGATGCGGTCAAGAAACAGCAATACCGCTGGTCGAAAGGCACGGTGCAGGTGTTTCGCAAGCTGGCCGGGTCGGTTCTGCGCTCCAATTTACCGCTCTACAAACGCTTTATGGCATTGATGCACCTTTCGATGTACATGCCGTTCCCGTTTGTTGTCCTGACCCTTATCCTGGTGCTACCCGTAGGACTGCTGCAGCCCAACATGTTTCTGTACTTTCCGTTCGCGGTCATCTCCAGCCTGGGGCCGCCGCTGCTGTACATGCTGGCCGCCACCGAGCGCCTGCCGCGTCTGATCGACCGGGTGATCCTGCTGCCGGGGATGGTGCTGTTCGCGGCAGGGATATCGCTCAACTGCTCGCTGGCTGTGATTGATGGACTGATCCACAAAGGTGGTGTGTTTGAGCGCACCCCCAAGTTCAACGTCAGCAACACTGCCCGCAGCGCGGCGCGCAAGGCCTATTGGCTTCCGCCGAACCCAATCATCTATGCAGAAATCGGGATGGGCGTATACTTAGTGATGAGCCTGTATGTCTTATGGTCCCGAGCCGGGCTGGTCATTGCGCCCTGGCTGATCCCCACCGCGTTGGGGTACTTTTTGATCGCCTTTATGAGCCTGGCAAACCACTGGCGGATGTCACGCGAGCTGATGAAAAAATCGCCGGAGAAAAATCCCGTGGCGCCGCAACTGGATTGATCAAATCGGGGCATGAGCCGGAAATCCGGCCCGCGCCGCGTTGTTTGAAATCTTTGATCTGTAAGAGGGAACTATGCGTACTCCATTTGTCGCCGGTAACTGGAAAATGAACAAGACCGCCGAGCAGGCCCGCCAGTTGGTGGCGGAACTGCTCCCCGGGCTGCAATCCGTGCCGTCTATCGAGCGGGTGTTATGCCCGCCATTTCCGTCGATCATGGCGATTTCGGCCATGCTGGCCGGGACCGATATTGGTCTCGGGGCGCAGAACATGCACTGGGAAGCCTCTGGCGCATACACGGGGGAAGTCTCCGCGCAGATGGTGAAGGAGTTCTGCCAGTACGTGATCCTGGGCCACTCCGAGCGCCGCGCGTATTTTGGCGAGACGGACGAAACCGTCAATCGCAAGACCGCGGCCGCGCTGGCCGCCGGTTTGATCCCGATTGTGTGCGTGGGTGAAACCCTGGCCGAAAATGAAGCGCTGCGCACGCGGTCTGTGATCGAGCGCCAGATGATGCAGGGGTTAAAAGGCCTCAACATCACCAGCGGCAGCCAGATCGTGATCGCCTACGAGCCGGTATGGGCCATCGGCACCGGGCGCGCCGCCAGCGGCGCCGGCGCCAATGAAGTCGTCGGCGGGATGGTGCGCGCCGCGCTGGTGGATTTATTCGGCGTGGCCGTGGCGCGCGATGTGCGCATCCTGTATGGTGGCTCCGTCACCGGCGCCAACGCGGCCGAGTTCTTCGGCCAGCCCGATATCGACGGCGCGCTGGTGGGCGGCGCCAGCCTGAAATCCGATTTTATCGAGATCGTGAAGGCAGCCGCCCAGTGAGCCTGCCGTCATTTGACGGTGTGCTGTGGTTTACCGCCTGCTTGATCCTGCTGCTGTTTGCGCAACGCAAGCTGCACTGGGAAATTCAGGCGTTCTTTCTGCTGTTGACGCGCAGCCCCGGGGCGGCGCTGGGAATCTTCTCGTTCCTGTTCTTCCCCGGGGTGGTGCTGCACGAAGCCAGCCACTTTCTCATGGCGCGGCTTCTGATGGTGCGCACCGGGCGATTTTCGCTGGTGCCCAAGGTGCTACCCAACGGGAAATTGCGCCTCGGATACGTGGAAACCCACCGCAGCGATCCACTGCGCGATTCGCTCATCGGAACCGCGCCGCTGATCGCGGGCGGGGCGGTGGTGGCATACCTGGCTATCTCCCGGCTGGGGCTGGAAAGCATCGCGCAAAGCGCATTTGCTGGTGACTGGGATGCCTTCCGAGCCGGTCTTGAACATCTGCCGCGCATTCCGGATTTTTGGGTGTGGTTTTACCTGGCCTTCGCCATCAGCTCGACCATGCTGCCCTCCGCCTCTGACCGCCAGTCGTGGTTGCCGCTGGGATTGATGGTGGTGGTACTGTTCGGCCTGGCGGTACTGGCCGGCGCTGGGCCGTGGATGGCAGAAAGGTTGGCCCCGCGCCTGAATGAGTTCCTGCGCGCGGTGGGCGCATTGTTTGGTTTTAGCCTGGTGCTGCATCTTATCCTGCTGCTGCCCTTCTGGATGGCGCGCATGGGGTTGGGCAGGCTCACCGGCTTGCAGGTAACCAACGAGTAACACGGTAGGAGACACAAGGAAGCGGCTGGCTCAGAAGAATGAGCCAGCCGCTTCCTTGTGTCTCTGTATCGATGTATATAAGGTGTGTATAATGAAAAGAGCGATAAAACATTATACATACATTTGGCACATAGTGCTTATCCCCCATACAATACCGATACAAGCAACGCAAACCTAATCGTTATGTAGTAACAAGGAGACGGGAAATGAAACTGTATCGGGTTAGTGTGTTTATTGTTGTGCTCGCGTTGATTTTTGCCGCGTTCGCGCCGGCCAAAGTATCTGCGCAGGGGGCAGGTGAAGGACAGACCATCGTTGACATTGCTGCCAGCGATCCGCAGTTCTCCACGCTGGTCGCAGCGGTTCAGGCTGCCGGACTGGTTGAAACATTAAGTAGCGAGGGCCCGTTTACGGTCTTTGCTCCCACCAATGCCGCTTTCGCCAAGTTGGGTGACGCCACCATTCAGGCGCTGCTCAATGATCCGGCGACGCTGCAGGGCATTCTGCTCTATCACGCGCTGAGCGGTTCTGTCTACGCTGTGGATGTGTTGCAGCGCTCTTCGGCCACCACCATCAACGGCCAGGACGTTGTCTTCAGCGTCCGCAAGGGCTCGGTTTATATCAATAATGCCCAGATCACGGTCACCGATATTCAGGCCTCCAACGGCGTGATCCACGTAATCGACACCGTGATCCTTCCTCCCACCAAAGACATCGTTGACACCGCCGTCGCCAATCCGCAGTTGAAGGGTCTGGTCGCTGCCGTGCAGGCTGCTGGACTGGTGGAAACCCTCAAGGGTGAAGGTCCCTTCACCGTCTTTGCCCCAACCGATGCTGCTTTCAAAGCGATTGGCAAGTCAGCTCTCGAAGCTCTGCAGAAAGACCCCGCCAAACTGGCCAGCATCCTGACCTACCACGTCGTCGCCGGCAAGCTGTACTCGGGTGACGTGCTCAAGACCACCTCGATCACCACCGTCAACGGCAACGATCTGGTTTTCACCATGCGCAAGGGCAAGCTGTACGTCAACAACGCCCGCATCGTCATGACCGATGTCCTGGCTACCAACGGCGTGATCCACATCATCGACGCGGTAATGCTGCCCCCGGTTGGCGATATCGTTGACACCGCCATCGCGAACCCCAAACTGAAGGGTCTGGTTGCCGCCGTGCAGGCTGCTGGACTGGTGGAAACCCTCAAGGGTGAAGGTCCCTTCACGGTCTTCGCCCCCACCGACGATGCCTTTCGCAAAATTGGCCGGTCGACCCTGGAAGCTCTGAAGGACGACCCAGCCGCGCTGGCCAGCATTCTGACCTACCATGTGGTTCCTGGCAAACTGTACTCCCCGGACGTGCTCAAGCAAACATCGCAGACCACTGTGAACGGCAATGACCTGGTTGTCAAGATGATCAAAGGCAAGCCCTACATCAACAACGCCCGCATCATCGTGACTGACATCGTCACCACCAACGGCGTGATTCACCTGATCGACACGGTTGTGCTTCCCCCGACTAAGGATATTGTCGACACCGCCATCGCCGATAAAGACCTCGAAGGTCTGGTC
Organism: uncultured Anaerolineaceae bacterium; assembly: GCA_937920255.1. GTDB lineage: Bacteria > Chloroflexota > Anaerolineae > Anaerolineales > Anaerolineaceae > CALDSL01. Next base: position 10,231 of record CALDSL010000472.1, read on the forward strand.
GCCGCAGTACAGGCTGCCATGCTGGTTGAAGCTCTGAAGAGCGAAGGTCCCTTCACAGTCTTCGCCCCCACCGACGATGCCTTCAAGAAATTAGGCCGGGCGACTTTGGAAGGCCTGCTTGAGGACCCCGCGCAACTGCAGCAGATCCTGCTCTACCACGCGGTAAGTGGCAAGGTGTACTCGGGTGACGTGGTCAAGCTTGAAAGCGCCACCACCCTCAACGGCGCGGACGTAAGCATCAGCATCAAGAACGGCAAGGTCTATATCAACGATGCCCGCGTGATCAAGACCGACATCCTGGCCACCAATGGCGTGATCCATAAGATTGATCGCGTGCTGCTGCCCCCGGCCAACTAACAACTGAATAGCGAATGAATCAAAAAACGAGCGGTCGAAACGGCCGCTCGTTTTTTGTTTGTCGTTCAAATATCAGATGCAGGGGCACTCGTTTATGCCGCTGCCAAATGGATTTTGTTGCTTAAGGCTGGATGCGGTTGAGAACCAGAGTGCGGACCCCCAGGTCCGGTACATTCACCCGAATGCTCAGGGTGTTGCCGGAGCAGTCAAATTCGGTCGAACCGGAACCGCTCTGGTCCGCGCCGAACATCAGCAGGTCGTTCACCGGGGTATCCGACACAATCGGAATACCGGAAACATTCGCCGAAAGCGTTAAGTTGCCGGGAGTGACGCTGGACACGGTCAAAAGCGACTGAGCTTCGTCCACCGAGTACTGCCCCTGGGTGCTGCCGTTGAGGATGATCTCTCCGGGCAGGGTCATGCCGTTGGTGGTGACTTGCGCGTTGACGCGGAAGTCCTGCGCCGACCCGAGCGTGGTGCCATCGGCGTTGAAGGTGTAGGTGAGGCTTCCGCTAACTTCTTCGATCTGCACTTCGACGCCCTCGGTCACTTGCGGGAGGGCTGTCTGCAGGTACTGGTTAAAATCGTTCATCTGCCAGGCGCCTACCAGGCACGCGCTGCCGGTCAGGTTGGGGTCACCGGCCGGAGGCTCCACGGTGAGGGTGGGGGCGGGCAGGGGGGTGGCTGTGATGGGCATGTTGCAGGCCGCCAGCAGCAGGATCATGAGCACCCCAAACGCCGGAAGGCGCATCTTTTTCGAGTTCATAGAAATCTCCTTTCGAATGGTAAGGTTCCGAAAAACCCTGACCGCCATTATAGTGTCAAAAACGAGCGGAATGCAAGCCCGAGGGCGTGAAGGTTAAAATTCTCTTAGAAATGGGCTTTGATAGGTGACAGGCGATGTACGCCTTAGTTGAAGCAGGAAAGCATCACGAATAAGACGAATACTACGAATGGGACGAATAAATCTTAAAAGTATTCGTCCCATTCGTTTCACATCGCCCTGCGGGTTCGTGAAACTCGTGATGCTTTTCCCCGCTCGTGTCTATTCCTCCATCAGCGGGAAGCAGAAGAAGCTCTCATCCTGCACTTCCACCATCCCGCCCGTATCCGCTTTGAGCTTGGGCAACTGGCCGCTCACGCGCTGCAGGCTCTGCACCGCGCGGGCTTGGGACAGGTGATACGACACCCACTTGGGGCGGTACTCGAGGGTATCATACGCGGCGGCTTTGCAGGCCAGAACCGCGCCCAGCCGTTCCTTGCTGTGCGCCGAAATATCGGGGCGCTGGAAGGCCGCGACCAATTCAGGAACCGCGTCGGTGGACAGGTTGGTCAGGTACTGCATATCCAGCGGATAGCGGGAGGCGTTGGTGCGTTCCTCCGATTCCTCGAGGACAACCCCTCTTTCCGCCAGGGCCACGTTCTGGCGCACGATAAAGGCATCTACATTGATCAGGTTGAGGCTGACGCCAAAGCCGACCGCGGCGATGACCGCCATGAGCGCAAACGCGCGCTGGCGCTGGATGATCTCGAGCACAATCGTCGCCAGCAGGAGCAAACCCAACCAGATCATAAAGACATGCGTGTAGGTGCGCAGTTCCGAGAAGCCGTAGGCGGTTTCATACAGCACCAGGCGCTGGTAGGCGGATACTAGCATGACCAGCACCAGCGCGACCAGGGCGATGCCCAGCCCGCCAAAGATGCGCCGGTGCGCGCCGGTGGCGCGGCGGGTGATGCTGCTGAGGCCGAGGAACAGTAACAGGCTGATGACCGCCACCGAGACCAGCTCGCCAAACCCGCGGCGCGCGTACTCGGCGTAGGTGAAGCCCTCCAGGCTAATGTTGGCCTGCCCGCCGAAGAAGTAGCGGAACTGCACGCCGACAAAGGTGGCAAACAGCAGGTTCACCGCGCCCAGGATCACCACCGCCTCGACCATGCCCAGGAAGGGGGACAACCACGGTTTTTCCTGCCCCACCAGTTTTTCCTCCTGGCTATTGGCCAGCGCGTGCATGTACACCCCGGCCAGCAGGTAGCCGATGATGAGGATATTCACCCCACGGATGATAATCTCGTCCAGGTTTTCCAGCCGGAACACGTCCAGAACTGATTCCAGGCCGGCGGAGAAGATCGGGTCGGCCGAGGCCAGCAGCGCGGCCAGCAGGGCGATCACCGGCACGGCCAGCAGCACCCCACGCAGGATGGGCAGACCGCGGGTGCGCCACGCGCTGGGGGCGGGGGCGCTCTCCTGTGGCTGCTCGTCCTGCCCTTCGCTATCGGACTTTTTGTCGACCAGCACGCGCAGCCCGTTGATCAACGCGCCGAAGCCCAGCACGAAAAACCTGACCACGTAGTCGGCCAGGCTGTACTGGATCCACTTGCCGCCCAGCAGGGTGACGGCCAGGATGGCAAGGCCGCCCAGAGAGAGCAACATGTTGGTGGCGATCGTGCCGCCCTGATAGCGCACGCTTAACATGATGGCAAAAAACAGGATCAGTGCAATGAGAATGTAGCTGGTCCTGGCAGGCTGGCGGCCTTCCGAGAACGCCAGCAGCAGCCCGGTGGCGATGGTCAGGACCACCGCGATGGTCATCGAGACGCCCGGTTCTGTTTGCCAGAACATCAGGTTGAAAATCCAGGCCACGATCAGCGCGGCGATCCAGATACGGTTGGTGTGACGAAATTTCATCGGATTGTTTCCCTCCCCGGTTGTGCTAAGATTAATGTTGAGTGTACGCCGAACGCCGGCGGCGCTCTACCGTTCAAGACACGCGTCAGTAGCACTCGAGTGCTTGACAGGCGCGCGCGCCCCGCGTAGTATCAGGCATCTGGATGGGATATGTTAAAACTGCTGATTGTCGAAGATAACCCGCGGCTGCGCCCGGCGCTGCGCCAGGGGTTCGAGGCTACGCGCGCGGTGACCGTGGTGGGCGAGTGCGCCAGCGGCGAAGAAGCGCTGGCGTTGTGCGCTGCCAGCACCCCAGACGTGGTGCTGATGGACGTGCAGTTGGCCGG